>NZ_JAWOBT010000058.1:0-19862 GCF_046484155.1 Alkalibacterium sp. | reverse complement strand
GTTAAGTGTTGATAAGAATGTCAAGACATGCGTCTGTAATTCTTTCCCTACACTTCCTGTTGTTATTACGTGCTGTCCTTCTTCATATAAATGCGTTGATACTTCGGCCTGACTCAGCGCTTCTCTAAACAGTCGTGCTGTGTCCGGTTCGATGAGTTCATCTTTTCCACCTTGAGCAATAAATATTTTTTTGTTCAGTGTCGCATACTCTTTTTCCATGGCAGCGACATGCTCTTTTAAATCTTCAAACATTTCTTTTAGCTGAATTTCCGCTTTAGTCATTAAACCAGCGAGTTTCTCTGGGTCAAAACCTTCTTCTCGCTTCACGTTCTTATACCAAGGCAGGAAACTATCAGGGACGTTGGTGTCATATTCAGTGACAACGGGTGCAGAAAATGTTCCTCCGCCGATGATAGACTCTTCATTTAAGAGTAAATGGGTAGCGACGACACCGCCTAAAGAGAGTCCAAAGGCAGCGATTTCTTCATACCCTTTGCTTTTAAGAAACGCCACCGCTTCTTCGCCATCTTTCATCCAGTCTTCGATCTTGTAATCGAATAAATCGTCCAAGTCCCCAGTTCCATGTCCAGATAAAACTGGAGCATAAACGGTATAATCAGCTCGCTCTAGCGCTCTCGCTAAACTCATGACGTCTTTTGGCGTGCTTGTAAAGGCATGAAACAGGATAACTGCGCGTTTCCCACTTTCATAAAATAATGATTGATTGTGCATTAAAAAATCCTCCTTCAGTCTCTCCTCCATTTTACCCTAAATTGTGACATTTTTATACCAAAACACCATTCACAATCTATCTCGAAATAAAAAAGTACTCATGTTTTCTTCACCACAGAAGCTTTCGCTCGTGTAAGTTAAAGATCAACAAGAGTACTACCTAGTCATTTATAGTTTAAAATAATTGGCTTAAGATTAAAGCTAAAACGAAAAAGAGTATCAAACTCACAATGGTCGTTTTAATGAGCACTGCTTCAAATCCACGTGCTTTTTGTTTTCCGAACAATTGACTCGCACCGCCCATAAACGCATTCGATGCACTTTGTGTTTTTGTTGGCTGCATAGCGATAATAATGATAATGAATATAGATAACCCCAGCATAATAGCAAGTAAAATATCGTACATAAAACGTAACCTCCTTCTACAGTTCTCCTACGTTATAATATAGCACAAGTACGGGATTATTTCCAGTTCTATTCGCGAACTATTTTCATCCTTATTTAAATACTTCAAATTTAAAATAAGCGGACGTAATATTGTAAAAACATGCCATTTACCTCACGACCGACGCTTCTTTATTAAGTAGTACCTACTTGGAAACGATTAGGGGTTGAGTTGGTCCATGGATTCTATTTAGTGACCACTGAATGCGTTTAGCTTTCAGAGCTGGAACTCTACTAGGCTTATAGCGACCACCCAAAAGTCAACGAACGATGGCTCGGCACTTATAGTCCCCTTTAGTGACCAGTCGACAGGTCACTGCGTAGCAAGTGGTCACTACAAGGGGGCTACACTTCCGGCTCAAATTTCCATATTCAGTGAGCAGTCACTAGTGAGGCCTGATAGTATTCTCTCGCAAAACGCCCTGGTATGAGTGGTCACTAGTTGACGTCAATACTGCCGGCTCAAATATGCTAGCTCACCCAGTGGCTACTAAAAAACACCGTACTGACTACCCCATAATAATAAGCACCGAGTCGGCACTTATAAGATCTTTGTTAAGCAGTTTAACGTACCAAAACTGATTCAATAGTCATAATACAGGATTTCAGAAACACTTGGCTTTCTTTATCACTCAGGGAAGGTAGGAAAAAAAAGCTCTCATACCAGATGCATCTGGTATGAGAGGTCCTATTCAATTAAGAATTATTTGTTAGCTAAGTTATAGAAAGCTTGCAAGCCTTCGTATATTGCAGCGTCACCTAATTGGTGTTCGATTCTTAGTAATCAATACACGAAAGTGTTCATCATCTTTACTGTAATGCTTCATGCAACTTATATTTAATGGAAGAGGCCCCAGAATATATACCTATCAGTACAATAAAGATTTCCAAACGTCCAAGAATCATCCCCAACATCTGTATAATAAGTGTTCCGCCATCTGTATCAGGTCCGGTTAAACCAATAGACAGTCCCACCGTACCTAGTGAGGAAGCGAACTCGAACATGGCTTGAGTGAGGGTTGCTCCTGATGTCCAGGTTATTAGGATTCCACCAGTAAACAAAATAATTAAATAGAACGCAATGAATCCAACAGTATCTGAAATCAAATCTTGATCAATTAATCTTTTCCCTTGTGCAGAATGGTAAAAGGAACTATTGACACTTCGACGAGATGATAAGCGCTTACGAATATTAAATCCCAAGACACGAATCATGAGATATACTCTAGTTAACTTGATTCCGCCCGCTGTAGAACCTAAACCACCACCTATTGCCATTAGAATTATCATCATTCCTATACTTGCAGCTGGCCATCCTTCATAACCTAAGGTTGAATATCCTGTCGTTGAAAGTGCAGACACAACATTAAAGATGGTGTGTCTAAAACTCTCTCCCATACTCAGATACAACTCAAAAGATAATGATAGAGTAATAATTGGAACAAAAATAAAAAGTAAGACACCGAAAAAGCGGAGTTCACTTACTTTAAAAATTTGGCTGAATTTCCTTTTCGCCAGTAACAACAATACGGCGAAGTTCGTTGTCCCTATTATCATCAATAAAATAGTTAAAGCTTCGATGCTTACACTTTGATAAGCACCTATACTATCTGACTGAGTTGAGAATCCTCCGGTAGAAAGTGCAGACATCGCATGCAGCATACTGTCAAACGCCGGCATACCAAGGATTATATACATGCCAGTACCAACTATTAAAAAGAAACTATACATATTGAATATAACTTGTGCAGTTCTCTTAATATTAGGCATTAAACGATCGGGGTGCCCCTCCGCATTATAAAGACTCATAGAATCTTTCCCTTGAATAATCATGATCATCATCATGATGAATCCGAGCCCGCCACAAAACTGCATAAAGCTCCTATAAAAAAGAAAGATGGGTGAAGTGACAGTAACATCCATAACAGATAATCCAGTCGTCGTCCAGCCGCTCACCGATTCATACAGCCCTTGCAAATAAGTTAGTTGTCCTGACAATATGAAGGGAATCGACCCTAAGAAAAACCCATAAAACCAAGCAAATAAAACGGTGAGACTACTATTCCGTGATATATATTGCGATTCGATCTCATCATTTTTTTTTCGAAATATGATACCTATGATCAGCCCTAAAATAACGGAAACACTTGCTGGAATGACAAACGAACTAAAAAATTGAATATCATTCGGATAAAAAAGTATCAATACGACCGGCACTGCAACTAATAAACCAATCAATATCATTAATTTTCCAATATTATTGAGTTCTTTAAATTTATTTTCCATCTTTATAGTTTACCCGTCAATTGTTTTATTGCTTTATCCTGTTTATCTGATGAAATCAAGATCAGTTCATCTCTAGCTCGTATACGTGTACTCCCTCTGGGAACTAATCCTTCACCGTCTCGAATAATGGTCCCTATAATAACTTCTTTAGGCAAGTCGATTTCCGATAACTGTTTGCCGATTGCCTTGGCATTTTGAGGAATGGGTACTTCAGTGATACTGATTTTGCCCTTTGCAACGGGTATAACCGTTGTGATGTCATCTAACAATGCTTGTTGTTCAATAATATTTGTAATTGCTTCAATTGCTGATACGACTGAATCGACACCCATCTCATAAAAGAAGTTTATTTTTTCAGGATCATCGATAAGCGTTACAGTCTTTTTAACGTTATATTTTTTCTTACATAGTTCACAAATGACGAGATTAATTGCATCCTTTTGTGTCAAAGCAATAGCTATATCTACTGTATCTATCTTCGCTTCTTCTAAAATAAACGGTCTAGTCCCGTCACCAAATATCACATTTAATTTACTTACTTCGGCTAATTTTTGGCAATCATCATATTTGTTATTAATTGCTGTTACCTGATACCTTTTTTTTATTAAAGATTGGCTCAAAGCTATAGTGTTATTTAAGCCACCGATGAGTAATATGTGTTTTTTCATCTCTTCTAATTCTCCTCAATATTTATGCCCTTTAATAGCCGGTTTATCTCGTTAACCGATAATATTGCCGGATAAATTAAATCGATATCAAATTCTTCATAAACACTTTTTTTATCTGGATCATATAATCGAGAAATAATTTGATCCTTCTTGAAAATTATCTTGGCTATCTGAGATATCATAATATTGCTATTATCATTGTCGGTCACAACAACCACCACATCTGCTCTTTCAATTTGAGCCTCTTTCAAAATAGTTAAATCGGTTCCGTCACCCGTAACAGTTAGGCCTCCAAAAGATGGAGAAAGTTTTCTGAATGATGATTTATCAGCATCTACGATAATCACGTTCTCTTCTCGTTCTGATAAGTCATTGGCTAAACTGGCACCCAGTCTACCGGAACCTATTATTAATATGTATCGTTCTTTTTTATTAAAAACCCCCATTATTTCACCCTCCTGATTCATTTATTTAATATTTTTAGCTCGATTTTATAATGGAATCAGCCATTAAGGCTAACATACAAAAAACGCCACTTGAATTTTATATTCTATTGAAGTTAACACACCCTCAATAGACAAGGATGAATTCACATGATGTATTATAACGATAACACAATATCATACAGGGGAAAACACTTATCTTATTCTGAGCAAGCTCAAATTGCTATTGTGAAAAAACTCCAACTATTACCTTATTTATGTACTGGTCGTGTTTCTCAAGCCATCAATAATAAAATATAGCGTGAAACTGTCACTCAAATTAAACGTCAAAAGCAATACAAATCCAATAATGGTTATACCTGCTATCAGAAACGCTTACCTCTAATAATCACTCAAGGAATATAGAAACTGATCCATCTAGGTCATTTTCATTAAAAAAAAGTTCTCATGCCAGCTGCAGCTGGCATGAGAACTCCTATTATTTAATCAAGAATTACTTGTTAGCTAAGTTATAGAAAGCTTGCAGGCCTTCGTATACTGCTAAGTCACCTAATTGGTGTTCGATTCTTAGTAATTGGTTGTATTTAGCGATACGGTCTGTACGGCTTAATGAACCAGTTTTGATTTGACCAGCATTTGTTGCAACAGCGATATCAGAGATTGTTGAATCTTCTGTTTCACCAGAACGGTGAGATACGACTGCTGTATAGCCAGCTTTTTTAGCCATTTCGATAGCGTTGAATGTTTCTGTCAATGTACCGATTTGGTTGACTTTGATCAAGATTGAGTTACATACACCGTTTTTAATACCACGGTCTAAGATCTCAGTATTGGTAACGAATAGATCGTCCCCTACTAATTGAACTTTGTCGCCTAAACGTTCAGTTAATAGTTTGAATCCGTCCCAGTCGTTTTCGTCCATACCGTCTTCAATGGAGATGATTGGGTATTTGTTTACTAATTCTTCAAGATAATCTACTTGTTCTTTAGCGTTAAGTTTTGCGCCTTTTTCGCCTTCGAATTTAGCATAGTTGTAAATGCCGTCTTCGTAGAATTCTGCAGCAGCACAGTCAAGTCCTAGATAAACATCTTTACCAGGTTCTAGACCAGCTTTTTTGATTGCTTGAAGAATTGTTTCTATGCCATCTTCAGTACTGTCGAAACGAGGAGCAAATCCACCTTCGTCACCAACTGAAGTTTCCAGTCCGCGTTCTTTCAAGATACCTTTCAAAGTATGGAAGATTTCTGCACCCCAACGTAAAGCTTCTTTGAATGTTGGTGCTCCAACTGGTAAGATCATGAACTCTTGGAATGCAATAGGTGCATCTGAGTGTGATCCGCCATTGATGATGTTCATCATTGGTGTTGGTAATACTTTAGTGTTTGTTCCACCCAAGTATCTGTAAAGTGGCAAGTCAAGGTAGTCTGCACCAGCGCGTGCTACAGCGATAGACACGCCTAAAATTGCGTTCGCACCTAATTTACCTTTGTTTGGTGTACCGTCTAGTTCGATCAACGTTTTGTCGATACCCATTTGGTCGCGAACGTCCATACCGATAACAGCGTCAGCAATTGTATCGTTAACGTTGTCGACAGCTTTAGTCACACCTTTACCTAGATAACGGTCTTTGTCGCCGTCACGTAATTCTACTGCTTCGTGTTCACCGGTAGAAGCGCCTGAAGGGACCATACCGCGTCCAAAAGCACCTGAATCTGTGAAAACTTCGACTTCGATTGTTGGGTTTCCGCGTGAATCTAAAACTTCGCGTGCAATTACATCTGTAATAAATGGCATTGATAATACTCTCCTTTGGGTTTTCTTATTCCCCGGCATTTTGCCGAAAAACAAGTGAATTAGTTTTATTTTACTTGCTCTTTTTTCAAAGAACAATCTAAAATCAATATGATTAGTCTTTCTTAATCAAGCTTTCGCCTGTCATTTCTTTAGGTTTGTCCACTCCAAGTAGGTCTAACATCGTTGGAGCCACATCAGCTAGTTTACCATCGCTGCGTAAAGTAACACCTTTTTTCGTCACGATAACAGGTACGGGCACAGTTGTATGTGCTGTATGCGGTTTGCCTTCTGGAGTCAGTTCAGTATCTGCATTACCGTGATCGGCAAAGATGATTGCTGAACCGCCTTTTTCAAGAATCAAGTCGACCAAACGGCCTAAGTTTTCATCTACTGCCTCGATTGCTTTAATCGTAGGTTCCAGCATGCCTGAATGTCCGACCATGTCCGGGTTGGCGTAGTTTAAGATGATCGCATCGTGAACATCATTTCTGACATCTTCAAGCAAGGCATCCGTTACTTCATACGCGCTCATTTCCGGCTTCAAGTCATATGTTTCAACTTTTGGTGATGGGATCAGGATACGTTTTTCTCCAGGAAACTCATCATTTGTTCCACCATTCATGAAGAATGTCACGTGTGGGTATTTTTCTGTTTCAGCGATTCGCAACTGAGTCAGATCGTTGTCAGCCAATACTTGACCTAATACATTTTTCAAGAATATAGGTGGGAACATGACTTCGGCATCCATCTGCGCAGTATACTGAGTAAATGTCACAAATTTAACGTTTGATGGCGTTTCGCCTCTGTCAAATTCGTCAAAATCAGGCTCAGTCAGCGCGCGAGATAATTCGATCGCACGGTCCGGTCGGAAGTTGAAGAACAGGACAGCATCGTTATCTTTAACCGTGCCAACAGGTTTGCCGTCTTTTTCAATCACGACAGGTAAAACAAACTCGTCCATTTTTTCATCAGCGTAGCTGTCTTTCATTGCTTGAACTGGATCCGTCGCTTTGACACCTTCACCATGGAAAATAGCGTCATAGGCACGTTTCACACGTGGCCAGCGGTTATCTCTGTCCATTGCATAGAAACGACCTGATATCGTTGCGATTTCTCCAACACCTAGGTCTTTGATAATGTCCTGTAATTCTTCGATAAAGCGCACGCCTGAATCCGGTGCAACGTCACGACCATCTGTAAAGGCATGGATATAAACTCTCTCGACGCCTTTATCTTTGGCAGCTTCGACTAAAGCTGTTAAATGACGTTGATGACTGTGCACCCCACCATCTGATACAAGACCAAATAAGTGTAAGGCAGAATCATGTTCATTTACGTGATCGATTGCATTATTCAGGGCCTCATTGGTGGCAAATTCGCCATCTTTAATTGCTTTGTCAATACGTGTAATGCTTTGATATACGACGCGTCCAGCACCAATATTGGTGTGGCCAACTTCGGAGTTACCCATTTGGCCTTCTGGTAACCCAACGGCTAGTCCAGAAGCTAACATCGTATCGTGTGGAAATTCGTTCCAGTAGCGATCGAAGTTTGGTTTGTTTGCTAGTGCTACGGCATTACCATATTCTTCTTCACGCCATCCAAACCCGTCTAAAATAATGATGGCTACAGGTGCTTTACTCATTTATTTGGCCGCCTCCAATAGTTTTAAGAAAGACTCAGCTTCTAAACTTGCTCCTCCAACTAACGCACCATCGATATCTGGTTGCGCCATTAATTCTTTAATGTTAGCTGGTTTAACTGAACCACCGTATTGCATACGAACAGCATCAGCCACATCTTGAGAATACAAGCCGGCAATGGTCTGACGTATAATAGAAATGGTGTCATTCGCATCTTTTGAAGTCGCTGTTTTACCTGTTCCGATTGCCCAGATTGGTTCATAAGCGACAACTGTATTTTTAACTTGCTCAGCTGACAAACCTGCTAAAGCAGCTTTCACTTGATTAGCCACTAATTCATTTGTTTGACCTGCTTCTTTTTGTTCAAGCGTTTCTCCGACACAGACGATCGGTACCATACCATTGTTAAAGACAGCATGTGCTTTTTTATTGACCATTTCGTCTGTTTCAAAGAATAATTCACGACGTTCAGAGTGTCCAATGATCACGTAAGCTACGCCTATATCTGCCAGTGCTTTGGGACTATTTTCTCCTGTAAAGGCACCTTCGTCTTCATAGAAGCAATTTTGTGCTGCAATTTTCAAGTTTGAACTTGCAGTTAAATCGACTAAACTTTGAAGATAAATACTTGGTGCGCCAATAACAGCATCTACTTTGTCCGTAGAAGGAATCTTGCCTTCTACTGCCTCAATAAATGAAGCTGCTTCAACAGATGTTTTGTTCATTTTCCAGTTTCCTGCAATAATAGGTTTACGCATTCTTTTATCCCTCTTTCGTTTTTTGTTGCTTTATTTTGTTCATGATCAATTGATTGGGAATCCATACATTCAGGATTCCCGGTTCAATTGGCTTGGCTTGTTTTGATTAAAAATTATTTATCAGAGATTGCGGCGATTCCTGGTAATACTTTACCTTCAAGGTATTCAAGTGAAGCTCCGCCACCAGTTGAAATGTGACTGAAGTCATCTTCGAAACCTAATTCTTGTGCTGCTGTAGCTGAATCTCCGCCACCGATGATTGTTGTTGCATCATCTAAGTTAGCTAAGATCTCACACACAGCTGCGGTTCCTTTTGCAAAGTTTTCCATTTCGAATACGCCCATTGGTCCGTTCCAGACAACCGTCTTAGCGCCTTTTAACTCTTTTTCAAAAAGTTCGATCGTTTTAGGGCCAATGTCTAATCCCATTTGTCCTTCAGGAATGTTTTCGCCTACAACCTCTGTAGGAGCATCATTTGAGAATTCTGGAGCAACGACTGAATCAACCGGTAAAACGAGTTTGTCGCCAGCTTTTTCCATTAATTCTTTAGCTAATGAAACTTTGTCTTCTTCTAATAGAGAATTACCGATATCATTACCTAATGCTTTGTAGAATGTGTAAGTCATTCCGCCACCGACAAGAACTTTGTCAGCTTTAGCAATCAGGTTTTCAATAACGCCAATTTTGTCAGAAACTTTTGCGCCACCTAAGATAGCAACAAATGGACGTTTCGGTTCGTCTACTGCTCCACCAATAAAGTTGATTTCTTTTTCTACTAAGAAACCAGCTGCTGATTCCACGTTAGAAGCAATCCCAACGTTAGAAGCATGTGCACGGTGAGCGGTTCCGAATGCATCGTTAACAAAGACGTCGCCTAAGCTTGCCCAGTATTTACCTAATTCAGGATCGTTTTTGCTTTCTTTTTTACCGTCAACATCTTCAAAACGTGTATTTTCAAACATCAAGACTGCTCCGTCAGCTAAGTTGTTTACAGCATTCTCTAGTTCTTCACCGCGTGTTTCAGCAACGAATTTGACTTCTTTGCCTAATAATTCGCTTAAACGTTCTGATATAGGTTTCATTGACAAACCAGCTTTATCTTCTTCACTCGCCACACGTCCTAAGTGAGAAAAGACGATTGCTTTTCCGCCTTGTTCTAAAACATATTCTATTGTTGGTAGTGCTGCTTGAATACGGTTATCGTTAGATATTTTACCGTCTTTCATCGGCACGTTAAAATCAGCACGAACTAATACTTTTTTGCCTTTAAGCTCTAAGTCTTTTACAGTTTTCTTTGCCATCAGTCGAATCCATCCTTTCGAATATGAAAATTTACTTCTGAATTTCTTTATTTTTACAAAAAAAAGGGGGAAGCGCGATCCCCTATATTTGATTGAACAAGTGTGATTGTCTGCTTACGCATTCATCGTTCTGTTCGCTTAAATATTAGAGTAGTTGCTCCCCCCGCTTTATTTTATTTCTGTTTGGTTAATTTAATAGAATATTCAGTACCCTAGATATTATAAGCTAGAGAAGTATTCTAAAGTACGTACCATGTTACCAGTAAAGCCATATTCGTTGTCATACCAAGCTACAGTTTTAACTATTTGACCATTTTTTCCACCCATGATTTTAGTTTGAGTAGCATCAAAGATAGATCCTGCAGGTACACCAATTACGTCTGATGAAACAATGTCATCTTCATTGTATAAGAATGCATCACTTGAGTATTTTTTCATTGCTGCGTTTACTTGTTCTTCAGTTACTTCTTTATCTAAAGCAGAATATAACTCAACCATTGAACCAGTAATTGTTGGGATACGTACTGCAGTACCGTCAATTTTACCATCAACATTAGGAAGAACTAATCCTACTGCTTTAGCAGCACCTGTTGAAGCAGGAATTGCGTTTGCTGCGCCGGCACGACTTTTACGTCCGCCTGGTGAATCTTGTAATGTCTGAGTAGATGTATAAGCATGGATTGTACTCATTAAAGCATGGTCAATACCATATTCATTGTCTAATACATTAACCATTGGTGCTAAGCAGTTTGTAGTACATGAAGCTGCAGATATAACTTTATCGTCTGCTTCGATAGTTTCATGGTTTACACCATAAACGATTGTTTTCAAGTCACCTTTAGCAGGGGCAGAAATCAATACGCGTTTTGCTCCAGCATCAACGTGTGCTTGTGAAGCGTCTTTAGAAACATAGAAACCAGTACATTCTAGTACGATATCGATTCCTAGGTCTCCCCATGGTAATTTTTTAGCGTCTTTTTCTGCGAATGATTTGA
Source organism: Alkalibacterium sp. (assembly GCF_046484155.1). GTDB lineage: Bacteria > Bacillota > Bacilli > Lactobacillales > Carnobacteriaceae_A > Alkalibacterium. Next base: position 8,797 of record NZ_JAWOBT010000058.1, on the reverse strand, counting down.
TTTCTTTTCCGCCAACGATTAAAGCATCTTCTCTAACTTCTATTTCATGTGGGAAACGACCTTGAGCTGTATCGTATTTCAACAGATAAGCTAAATCTTCATTGCTTGTTAGATCGTTAACTGCGACTACTTCTAACTCTGTATCCATTTCTAAGATACGACGAAGAGCCAAACGACCAATACGTCCAAAACCATTAATTGCTACTTTTACTGACATAATATAATTTCCTCCTATTAAAATCTAAATTTATTTTATTTTAAAGGGTTTCCCCCGTTTAAAATCTCATTTGCGGCTGCTTCATCCGTCACTAACCATGTGTGCGGAGGAGCAGTTTTCATGTGTGCTTCGATCGCCTTGGCTTTCTTTTTACCACCCGCGACTGCAATGATATGCGGAATACTCGGTAGCTTCGACGATTGCAGGCCTATGCGAGACAGTTTGTACACGATGTCACCCTCTGGATTGATAAATTCACCAAAAGCTTCAGCCACCGCGTTTGATTCTTCAAGCTGTTTGAGGGTCTGATCGTTCATCCCTCTGCGTTTAGCCATTTCAATCGCGTTACCTATACTGTACAAAACAACTGAAGCATTTTCAACTATTTCGAGTGTTTCCTTGATTTCAGGTTCTTCGAGCAGCAGAGAATGCGTTTCACTTCTGACATGCTCCGGCACATAGAGCGCTCGGCTTTTACCGTCCGTTCGTCTCGCCATGTTCTCAGCAATGATATTCGCCTGAATATCTACAGATTCACCCAATCCACCTCTAGCTGGCACGAAGAGCAGCTCCCGGTTTAACCCGATTTGCTGGTCCATCGCTTCAGCTACTTGCACCATTGTCGTTCCGCCCATAACTGCAATCGTCGTATCGCCCTCAGGAAGTAAAAAATCCAGCACTTCCGTTGCGGCTCGTGCCATGTCACTGGCACCCGACTGATCGGTATCGGCATTCCCTAAAACGATTGTACAATGGTGAATACCTAGTTTGTTCGCTAACTTCGTTTCTTTGTCCTGTGATTGCACATGTTGTCCCATAAGTTTACCCAGTTGATGAAAGACCGTGATACCCGTTGGCGTACATTCCATACCTTGGGAAGAAGATTTAATCAAACCTTGATTACGTAAGATATCCACTTCTTTTCTCAAAACCCGTTCAGTAAATTCCAAACGATCCGCCAATGCGCGACGTCCTATGGGTCCTACTTTTTGGATTTGACTCAGAATGTAATACCGACGCTTCAATATGTGCAGTGTTCCTGGCGCAACTTTTTCGATTACCGACAGCATACTTGCACTAGCACCTTTCCTTTACATCTATGGTTAACTTATTAAATCAGGACATCTATTCTTGTTTTGCCTTCAATAACAGTGTAACAGGATGCGGGTCAGGATTCAACCCATCAAACCAAATTAACGGGACTTTTTAAGTCCTATAAAACTGCTGTTTTAGCCGTTCTTTAACAACTCATCTTCAATGATTTGTTTCAATTCTTCTTCTGTGATATTTTCATCAAAGATGTGCTCACCAATCACGACTGTAGGAACCATCGAGATATTTGCTTTTTCTGTTTCTTTGATGATCGCTTCTGATCGGTCTGAATTATTCTGCTTAACTGAATTTCTTTTTTCTTCTGCATAGGTCGCTAACTCATCTTTGGACAGGCTACCCCATTCATCTAAATGGTCGACATAATAATTCATGTCTTCCCGTGTCTTTTCAGGATCAGCATAATCAAGGTAGCTATGAAGAATATTTCCTTTGTCAAGCTCGGGTTTCTTTTTATCAAAATGTTTAACGATACGTTCAACTTTACCCTTCTTCTCGTATTCGTCTAAAACAACTGAAGCGTTCTCCCACCACATTTTACAAAACGGGCATCTTAAATTGATAAATTCAACAACTTTGACGGGCGCCTCAGGATCTCCAAAATGAAATCCGCCTTCTGTCGTAATGGCCTTGCTATTAATTACTGACATGTCCATCCACGCACTCCTCTATTATTACTCTACATTTTTGATTATACTCTTGACAGAATTAGATGACCAGTCAAACGCTTTATCATTATTATTTACGTTACCAATGAATGGTCAAGAAAAAACGACCACTCATTAGAGTAGGCCGTTTTGTTTTAAAGCATTATTTTTTCAAGTCAGAAGTTGTATCCATGATTTCATCGACGATACCATATGCTTTTGCTTCTTGCGCTGTCATGAAGAAGTCGCGATCTGTATCGCGTTCAATGATATCCATAGACTGACCTGTGCGTTCCACTAAAATCCTGTTTAGACGGTCTCTCGTTTTCAAGATATGTCTGGCAGCAATTTCAATTTCAGTGGCTTGTCCTTGTGCGCCGCCTAGAGGTTGGTGAATCATGATTTCGGCATTTGGTAAAGCAAACCGTTTGCCTTTTGTGCCAGCTGTCAGCAAGAAACTTCCCATAGACGCTGCTAAGCCGATGGCAATCGTCTGAACATCTGCTTTAATGAAGTTCATAGTATCAAAGATGGCTAGTCCCGCTGTGACACTTCCACCCGGGGAGTTGATATAAAGATAGATATCTTTTTCGGGATCTTGTGCGTCCAAGAACAATAATTGTGCGATCACAGAGTTGGATACTTGATCATCAATGGGCCCACCCATCATAATAATGCGGTCTTTTAATAAACGAGAATAAATGTCATAAGCACGTTCACCACGTGGCGATTGTTCGATAACTGTAGGTACTAAATTCATTTAATTTCCTCCTAATATATCTTTCTAAATAAGTGTAGCATAATTTTATATTGAATTGAATCTAAATAAATTATATCTCATTGGTCAGTAAAGGTCAAATAAATACGGTCTGCAGATATCCTATTTTCCAATCTGTTTTACAGGCCGAAATGTAGACCTGATAACATGCTTTTATTTTGGACTTTCGGCTTTCATATTTTCAGTCTTCTTTTTACTCTTTTCAAATGCCTGGATGGCCAGCTCCCGGCTTCTTTTATGCGAGACGATCGGTCCCGGATACTCTTCACCTATGACCACTCCGAACATCGCTTGTTCTTCTGCTGTAAGTTTCGACGGCTCATGTATCTTCTTATTATCGATAGATTTAAGTTCGGGGACATACTTTTTGATGAAACTCCCATTTTTATCGAACTTTTCTGATTGTGTTGTCGGATTGAACACTCTAAAGTAAGGAACGCCATCCGTGCCGGTTGAGGCTGCCCATTGCCAGCCGCCTATATTGCTGGCTGGATCATAATCATTAAGCGTTTCCTGAAAATACTTTTCTCCCCATTTCCAGTCGATCAGCAGATCCTTTGTCAGGAACGACGCCGTTACCATGCGTAACCGATTATGCATCCACCCGGTTTCTTTTAGCTGTCGCATTGCCGCATCCACGATCGGGAAACCGGTCTGACCTTCTTTCCATTTTCCGAAATTCTGTTCATTGTTATCCCATTCCACTTGGCGGAAGGATGGATTGATAGAAACGTCTTTTTGATCAGGATGGGTAGCATAAACCATATTGTAGAAATCTCGCCATGCCAGTTCTTGAATAAACGTCTGTTTTCCTATAGAGCTTTCCGCACGATTTACCCTATCATAAACGGTGCGAATGGAGATTTCTCCCGCTCTCAAGTGTTTGGACAGATGACTCGTCGCATCCTTCAGCGGGTAATCTCTTGCTTCTTTGTAGTCGCTTAAATGGTTTTCGACAAAGTCATTCAATAGTCTATGCGCTTCTTGGGTACCCAACTGCATGTCTTCAACAGGAACCTGTCTTTTGAGAAAGCTTTGAAACTGGTTCTCGTCTTCTGTAAAAACAGGCTGCTCGACCATTTTTTTGCTGTCAAACTTCACGTCGACCACATTAGGTTTTTGCAATTCTTTCCATTTATTAAAGTAAGGCGTAAACACTTTATAATACGTTCCGGAATTTGTTTTTATTTCCTGAGCTGAATGGATGTGATGGTCGTGATACCCATGGGCTTTGATGCCTAGTTCCTTGAACAAACCGCCCGCTAGCTTGTCTCTTTCCAGCCCGTATCCTTTCTCATCTCTGTTTATATAGACATCGGACCAGCCTGGAAATTCTTTCTTCAGTTTTATAAAACAATCTTTTAAATCTCCGTAAAGAATATGTAAAGTCGCGTCCTTTTCTTTTAGTTCTTCCCGAAAGATCTCTACACTCTTAAAAAAAGCTGCCTGATTGATGGACCCTTCGCCTAAAAACTGATCCGGATTCACATGGAACAGCAAGAACAGCTCATCCGACCCTTCTAAGGCATGCTTCAGCGCTACATTGTCTTCCAGTCTCAAATCTCTTCTAAACCACATGACTGCTGCCAAGTGACCCCTCCTCATTACTTAAATGACACACGTTATCATTTTACCATACATTCAATGCCCATTTATGGCAGATTGGATCTGACTGGACCAAGTTCTTCTCTCAAGCGACAGGACTATTAGTTCTCTTGTTTTCCCCACATAGCACTCTCACTATCTTGAGGGATGATGTTTTTTCATTCTTCAACTGTCCGCAGGTGAATGCATGCCGACTAATTTAGTCTTCAATACATCTCTGATCGCTTCCTGATCAACATAAGGGTCCATTTCCATCAGTAGCTCCAGACATATTTTTGCGCCATCATCCATTCCTCTTGCACCGGAGATGAGAAAGAGATCTCCGGGCCCGACCCTTTTCAGACCTGCTGCCAGTGCATCTTCCAGTTCTTCAAAAAAACTGACTTTGATTTGAGCCCGTTCCATGACATTTAAGAAGGTGTTCAGTTCCTCTATCAATACCTGGTCTTTTGGTCTCACGTGAGACCGACTAGCCGTTAATATGATTTTATCTAGTTTCAATTTTTGGAACCACTTAGCCATAGCTTCCGCATTTTCTCTGTTTATTACCGTTCCGTTGCTGCCTCTGATCGCATGGACCATATGGAGGGAGTCATACTCTAACTCTTCCACCGTCTTCATAGATGACTCAATATTGTTCTCGTTTAGCAGCAAATCATCAATAATAGTGAATTCCTTATCGTAGAGAACATGAAATCGTCTTTCTACTCCTTTAAAATTTTTCATTTCTGATCTGACATAGTCAAGAGGTAAATCATTAAGTAGTGCTATCATGATAGCCGTCGTGGCATTGTAGATCGAATGATAGCCAGGAACCAGAAGTTCAATTTGAAAAGATATGGGATCAAGCTGCTTGCCGCTCAAGGTGATGAGAGGTTGGGTAAGGTTGACTGTAAACGTGGGTTTTCCTGAAGGCATTTCTACATCTGACAGATAGACCGTTCCTGAGGTGTTTTCAATTCCGAAGGTCACGACTTCTGCTTTCGTCTGATTTATCAGCGGAAGCAACAGGGGTTCATCAATATTAAGGAGAGCAATACTTTCTTTTGACGCTTCTCGTACGAGTGATGCCTTAGCATTGAAATAGGATTCAAAAGAACCATGCAGATCGATATGATCGTGGTTGATGTTGGTGAATGAAACGATATCAAAGTGCGTGTGGGCAACGCGTTTAAGATCTAGAGCTGACGAGGACACTTCCAGCGAAACATGCGTGACGCCTTCGTCACGCATGTTCGCCAGGTACTTTTGCAGATCTGCGGATTCCGGTGTTGTTAAGACACTTTGTTCGATTCTATCTTTGCTTTTGATCATCACTGTTCCAATAAGACCGGTATCTAAACCATAACCGCTAAATAGCGCGTCGGTCATATAGGTAATGGTCGTCTTACCGTTGGTACCCGTGATACCAAAGAGTCTCATGTCTCTGGAAGGCTGATCATAAAAATTGCCGGCTATAACCGCTAAGGCTTCACGACTGTTCCTTACTTTGATTTGGGGAATATTCAGCCCCTCCAGGTATCTTTCAACAATAAGCGCTGAGGCTCCTTGTTCAACTGCCATTTCCGCATAATTATGTCCATCTGTCTGATACCCTCGAATGCATACAAATAACGTACCCGGCATCACTTCACTGGAATGATAGGCTATTTTCTGAATCTCTATTGCGTTCACGTCTGTTTCCAAGCTTGGATAATCTTTCGAAATGATTTCCACAGCTTTTAATGCAGTACCTAAATTCATTTTAAGTGATTCCTTTCCAAGATTAATTAAAGCACATTCAACTCTTCTAAATTTTTGACTAGTGTCAAAAATACTAGACAGCATTAGTAATCACTCTTAATTTTACTGCTTCGTTCCTCTTATTTCATCTTATATGCTCTAAATCCCCTCCAAAAAAGAGCCCCTTCATGTCAGCTTTTTCACATAGACATTCTTGCCTCTAAGTACTGGTGAATTCCCTCCTCGTAAGTCACTGATTTCAGTTGTCACTTTTTCCATTCCAACAAATCAGGTCTGCCATGCTCTATTGAGCACAGCAGACCAATAATTTATTCGTTATTAGACCTAAAGACTATGAAAATCGAATTTATCACCCTGATTCTCTTCGGTTTTATTCCCTTTGAGCTGGAATCAACAGAACTGATGAATTGGATCTTCTGGCAACGTTATTACTCACACTGCCTAAAAATAATTGTTTTACGAAGCCTCTACCTTGACTGCCCATGACAACGAGTTTAATGTTTCTTTCTTCCACTAATTTCAAAATTTCAACAGAGGGTGAACCAAAACGTATCACCGTATCTACTTCGACCTCTCCATCACCGCTGATTTCAAGCTTCATGTCCTCCAGACGTTTAGCATCGATTTCATTAAATTTTTCCAGTTTATCGCTCAGATGAGGAACGATTTTAGATTCATCCTGGACATGCACCAGCGTGATTTTTTTGGCACCTTCCGCAATTATTTCTTTCAAGTGCTCAAAAGCGAATTTCGCATTCTCTGAAAAATCTGTCGCAAACAAAATATTATCCTTTACGCCACAGTTGATTGCCTCAATAGGCTCTTCATCTTTTTTCTTGTTTTCGATAAGTCTTATCAATAAAACAGGTTTTTGCGCGTATCTAATGAGGTCGTAGGCAAAACTTCCGAACATTCGCACTTTCATCAAGTTTTCATTTTCTGCACCAACGACAATGACTGAATAGCCATCTTTATCAGCTATTTCATTTATTTCGTTATCAACTGAACCAGTGAGAATTGTCGTATCTACAGTGAACCCTTTTTTTTCAAGCATTTCCTTTTGTTCCTGTAAGATGCTATCCATAAAAACGGTCGAATAACTTAGAGCCGCAGACGTGACCTCTTGCATACTTAAACATTGTGCCAATAATATTTCTTGTGTCCCGAATTCCTTCAAACTATCCAGACAATCGACAAGAGCGTATGAAGATTTAGACAAATCAGTCGCAACCATTACTTTTTCAAACATTTTACATCCTCCTTTTATTTTTCGCTTTGCAACACATGACTTTGTTAGTGATGACTTTGCATTAAGTATACGTTTACATTTGCGACTTATCAAATAATACAGTTCAAACTGATTTTTATACGCTGCATTGCATCGCTATCTTTCAAAAACTGCTCATCCTCATGAACTCGGTCGCTTAAGCAAATATGTAAAAAGCGCCAGCCCAAAGGGGACCAGCGCTTTCCAGTCATATTCAACTACGCATTACTTAAGTCTTCACCATTTGTTTCGATGACTTTTTTGTACCAGTAGAATGATTTTTTAGGCGTTCTTTCCAGTGTTCCTTTACCTGCGTTATCACGGTCAACATAGATGAAGCCGTAACGTTTCTTCATCTCACCTGTTCCGGCACTGACTAAGTCGATGCATCCCCAGGAAGTGTAGCCCATCAAGTCTACCCCATCCAGTTCTACAGCATCTTTCATCGCTCCGATATGGGATGATAGATAGTCGATCCGGTAATCATCCTCGACATAGCCGTTTTCATCAGGCATGTCGACAGCACCTAAACCATTTTCCACGACAAAGAGAGGTTTCTGATAGCGGTCGTAGATCTCGTTCATCGTAATACGAATCCCCAGCGGATCGATCTGCCATCCCCACTCACTTTCTTCAAGATAAGGGTTTTTTTACAGATGCGAAGATATTACCTTCTGATTGCTCTTTATTCTCCGGGTCGCCAGAAGCAACACGACTGGAATAGTAAGAGAATGAAATGAAGTCGACCGTATATTCTTTGAGCAGTTCTTTATCGCCTGCTTCAAATGGTATTTCAATGCCTTCACGTTCCAGCTCTTTCAGGGCATAAGCCGGATATTCCCCACGTGACTGAACATCAATGAAAAAGTAATTTTGTCTGTCCGCCTGTTGTGCGGCCAGAACATCCACTGGGTTGGGTGTGTTCGGGTAATACTTGCCTGCAGCCAGCATACAGCCTATCTGGATGTCCGGATCCACTTCACGGGCGATCTTGGTTGCCAGAGCACTGGATACCAATTCATGGTGAGCTGCCTGATAGATCACTTGCTTTTTATTTTCGCCTTCTTCAAACACTAGGCCGGCACCCATGAACGGGGCATGCAAAATGATGTTGATCTCGTTGAAGGTCAACCAGTATTTGACCAGACCTTTGTAGCGGGTAAAGGCGGGGCGTTTAATGCCGTATTTATTCATCCGTTTCCAGACCGTTACCCGGCTGACCCCCAGCATTCGGGCCGCTTTTGACTGATTCCAGCCGCATTGTTCCAGTACCCGGAGAAACTGTTCGCGCTTTGCACCGTCATCGGAATCCGGCACACGGAAAACCGGTGCCGGCGATGGATCCGGCTGGGGGTTGACGCCTTTGTATATTTTTCCCGGCAGATGCCCGACATCGATACTGCCGCCGGCGCACAGGACGAACGCGTATT
>NZ_JAWOBT010000036.1:0-67783 GCF_046484155.1 Alkalibacterium sp. | reverse complement strand
GGCGATAGTTAAACTGTTTACTCTTCTAGCGCTTCCAATTCGTCTTCGGTCACCCACATATGATCAGTTACTTTTTCACCATCTGTAGTCGAGGTATAATCGACGGCATAAATAGTTCCAGTATAAGCTTCCTCGACTATGGCAGTAGCCCCTTGCATTCCTTCAATATGCTCCACATCCAGAATGACTTCATCGCCGGCCTCTGCTATATCTGTTCCCTCTGCTAAGTCTTCCTGTATGACCCAACGGTGATCGATCACTCTTTCGCCGCCTGTAGTCGGTGTATAACTCACTTCATAGACGGTTGTGTCGAAAGCGCCCGCTATAGTCGCTTCTGCCCCTTCCATTCCCGGCATATGTTTTGCCGTAATGATGGCATTGCTGCCTTCAGGGAATGCAGGATCTTCCGCCTTTTTCAAATCAGTTGGCAGTTCTCCATCATGGTCCATTTCTACCATTTCATCAACTTCGTCAATTTCAGTCATTTCATCTTGGACAGTTTCATCTTCGGCAACATTCATCTCTGTATTCGAATCAGTTGAGTCGGTTGTATCAGTTGTATCGTTGGTGTCTGAACACCCCATCATAATAAATGTTGTACTTAATCCTAATAATAATAATCTTTTCATTCTAATTCCCACTACTTCCCTTTTTTAATTTATTTCAAATTTCATCTTTTATTGTCTCAATGGTAGGATAACCGTGAACACGGACCCTTTTCCTTCGTCACTCTCTACTCTGATTTTACCGTGATGAGCATCTATGATACTTTTCACGACTGCCAGTCCGAGTCCCTGGCCCTCGATCTTGGTGTTTCTCGAAGGCTCAACCTGATAAAAGCGATTAAAAATCTGTTCCTGGTTCTCTTTGCTTATGCCTTTACCGGTATCTGAAACAGACAGATGACACGTTCCATCCACTTCTTTCACGTCAACCGTGATTTCCCCTTTTTCAGGCGTGAACTTGATCGCATTCGTAATGAGATTGGTGATGACCTGACTGATCTGACTGATATCCGCTTCGATTTTTAGAGGTCGTCCGTTTACGGTCAGAGCAATATCTTTCTCCAGTGCCCGCTGCTCATAGATCGTCACGATCTGACCGACACGCTTGGTCAGGTCAAAGGTTTCCAGCTGCAACGTGTTTTGCTGATACTGGACATCATCGATATGGTCGATTTTTTCAATCAGCTGAGCCAAACGTTTCACTTCCAGATCGATCAGTGCCAGTCGCTCTGTGGTCATCGGCCAGACACCATCCATCATGGCTTCAATGTTTCCCTGCAAAGTGGTCAAAGGTGTCCGTACTTCATGAGCCAGATCAGAAACGAGCTGGTTCCGCATCGTCTGCTGCATCGCTAACTGATGGGCAAGCGCATTGACATTGGTCTGCAGTTTACTCAGTTCTTCTATCGGTTCGTGGTGCTCGAGTCGCCGGCTGTAATCCCCTTCGGCAATGGCTTCTGTCAGATTGCTCGTTTCCACGATCGGCTTACTCAAACGTTTGGACAGCAAGTAGGCGGCTAAGGCGGCTGCGATAATCGAAATAACGGCGATAACAGCAAGCATCTCAAGTAAATCGCTGATAAACTGCTGTTCGTTATCGGAATAATCCGGTACGCCGGGATACTGCAGTTCTGCAGTTCCGATAGGTTCATCATCCGCATATAAATCAACGGTTTCAGTCAGGATTTCTCCGTCCATTTCCAACATCAAATTGCCATTTCCATTTCCATGCATCATGCGGCCGCCATTTGACATCATCCCTACTTCAGGCACGATTTCTTCTCCAGAAGGGGTAATGACTGTAAACATGATCTGAGACTGCATCCCGGTCCAGTTGATGCCCGCCAGCGCATCCGGATTCCACTCGCCGTACTCGACATAACTTTCTTCCAGCTGATCGACGAGCGTCTCGCGTGACTGCAAGAACCGGTCACTGAGGTAACTGTCAAACTGATTTTCCGTGAGTTGAAACGTTAGAAAACTAAACAAAAAGATGAAGAGTGCACTCCCAGTTAGAAATAGTAAAAATAGTCTTCTAAATAGTGTGGTCTTCATCTTTTTTACCTCCGAATCGATAGCCGACACCGTGGACCGTCAAAATAAATGTCGGTTCTTTCGGATCAGCTTCAATCTTTGCTCTTAGATTTTTGATATGTGAGTCGATCACACGATCCATCGCTGAGGCTTCCAGGCCCTTCACCGATTCCAGTAAGTGTTCGCGTGAAAAAGCCTGCTGGGGGTGTTCCGCCATCAGTTGAAGCAGTTGAAATTCAGTGCGCGTCAAGTTAATGGCTCTGCCACTCACCTCAACTTCCAGACGTTCAGGATAAATGGTCAAACGGTTTTGATTGAAAGACCATTCAGTTTCATTTTCTCTTGAAAAGCCTGACCGCCTGTAAACGGCTTCCATGCGTGCAAGTAGCTCTTTAGGACTGAAGGGCTTTTTGATATAATCATCCGCCCCCATGTTCAGTCCTTTCAGCACATCCTGTTCCGTTGATTTGGCAGTAAGTAGTATGATGGGAACCGCTGATGTCTCTCTGACTTGCTGACAGACTTCCCATCCTGATAAATCGGGCAGCATGATGTCGAGAATGATGAAGTCGATGTCTTCATCCTCAACGATCTGGAGTGCTTCCTGACCTGTTTCAGCAAGACTCACGCGGTAGTTTTTCGTATTCAAATAGGCTTCAATAATATCCAGGATCGACTGTTCATCATCCACAACTAATACATGCATAGGCTCGCCTCAAATCGTTATAAATTTCCTTTAAAGTCATACTACCACTGATGAGCCGGTTCGCCAAAAGTGACCTTCCTAGAAAGGTCACTTTGTTTATTTCGTTTATTCTTCTGAATCCTCGAATGGACGATTATTTTGTTGGCGTTCGTTTCTGAAAGATTCACGTTCTTCTCTAAATGAGTCGTGTTCTTCAAACCATGCTTCAAGTTCTTCTTCACTCATATCTGGATCAAAGTTTTTGAACTGCTCTTTTCTGAATGCTTCACGTTCTTCCAGCGACTCTTCGTCCCACTCTGGATGCATCGCTCCAAAACGCTCGCTTCTCAATGCGTCGTGTTCTTCAAACCAGGCTGCAAATTCTTCTTCACTCATATCTGGATCGAAATTTTCGAATTGCTCTTCTCTGAATGCTTCGCGTTCTTCCAGCCATTCGTCATCTTGAAACTGTTGTGCTCCGTGACCATGGCCGTAGCCATTGCCCAGACCGCTTCCACCGTGCATGCCTTGGCCCATATGTCCTTGAGCTGAACGGTTAAACGGTCCAGATCCAGGCTGGAATTCTCCGTCTGCATTTCCGCCCCTATTAAATCCCTTGAACCCTTGGCCCATGCGTTCCTGCATCCAATCAAACACACCTGTCTGTTCTTCGGTAGAATCCACTGTATTTTCTTCAGCAGATGCAAAATCAGTGTTTAAAGCGGCCAAACCACCCAGTCCTAATACACCGACTGTTAATATAGTTGCTTTTTTGTTCATCATGTTTAACTCCTCCTTTACTTCTTAACTATAGTATAAAAGGTAATTATGGAGAAATAATGGATTTAAAATTTTATATTTTAAATTTTTCTTAATTGACCGTCGCTGGTTAATTCCAGGGTCATATCCGCTTTGGCGGAATATGATAAAACCAGTTCAGCATTGACTTTGTCTGTCTGCTCGTAATGGTTCACCGCTTCCGTTTGAGTGGCCCCACCTAATTGCTTTCTGTTGATCAGACGGTCTTCTATATCCGAAAGATTGGTTTGAATGAATATGTTGTAATCACAGTACTCTGTAAGTTCGTTCCAACCCACTTTTTCCAGAAGCAAATAATTCCCTTCGATCAGTACGATATCGGCATCCACCGGGATCGTTTCTTGCGAGACATCATGTGAAGCCCGGTCATAGGTTGGCCAGTTGACCTGTCGATACTGTGTGAGAGCTTTGATTTTCTCTTTTAACGCGCTTAGATCAAATGATTCGGGTATTCCTTTGTATTTTATCAAAGGGTCTTCTCTGCCGTTTCTAACGACTGTGTGCTGATTCAAGTAGTCATTATAGTGATGAAACCCGTCCATCGCAACCGACTGGAACGTATACGGATATCCTTGTTCCTTATATAAGTCTTCCAGGAATAAAGATAAGCTTGTCTTGCCGGCCCCGGGGGGTGCAGCTAGATACACAATAATGCGTTCATCCTTCTCTTTTCTGAGCTTAACAAGTTTTTCAAGTAACGGTTTGAAGATCTCATTCACTTCTTTTTCCGTATACGACACATCGATCAGATGGCCGGTCACTTTATACTGCTTATGAATCATCCACTATTCCTCCTTTTTGTACCCGGGAATGTCTTTGGTTTCATAGTATACGGCTTCCATACATAAGCCGACAGACGACAAGGTCATTCCAGCGGCTTCGCGGTCTTTCGCGGCAATGATCTCCTGGATTTCTTCCGGCTCGCGTCTGCCGTCAGCGACTTCCAGAAGCGTCCCCATCAGGATCCGAATCATATTATATAAAAAGCCGTTGCCGACAAATGTAAAGATCCACTCATTCGTATCTTCATTCACTTCCACCGATGCCTGATAGAGGGTACGCACTTTGTCTTCCTTGTCAGAATGCGTGGAGGCAAAACTCGTGAAGTCATGTGTGCCCGCAAGCTGCGTCAGCGCTTTCTCTACTTTTTCTTTATTCATCGGATACCGGTGATAGTAGCTGTAATATCTCAAAAAGGGATCACGAAACTGGTTATTGTCGACACGGTAGCTATATTTTTTTCCTTTAGCCAGGTAACGTGCGTGAAACGTGTCTTCTACGCGTTCTACCTCTAAAACAGTTATTTCAGAAGTTGTCACTGAATTCATCCCGACCATCAAGCCATCCACCTCGATCGCAAACGGAAAATCAAAATGAATGATCTGTCCTCTGGCATGGACTCCGGCATCCGTTCTACCTGCTCCGTGCACGCGGACTTCTTGCCCTTTAGCTAGCTTGGTCACAGCTTTTTCCAGTTCTCCTTGAACGGTCCGCCTATCAGGCTGCACTTGGAAACCAAAAAACTGTGTACCATCGTATACGATTTTTGCTTTATATCTCAAACCCGTCATTTTTATCTTCCTTTTCATTCTGTGTATGTCTCTATTGATACCATTTTAATTTTTTTGAGAGATGTGAATGCTCGTCCTTAGACGAGTATCTCCCTTTTAAATATAAAGGAAAAAGGATAAAGATTCTCATCTTTATCCTTTCACTTATTATGTTCTTAATAAAAACAATACCCCGGAGAGCACCACGAAGGCAACCATCACCGATGTGTCTCTGATTTCCCAGGACAGCTGTCGGTATTTCGTCCGGCCTTCGCCGCCTTTGTATCCGCGGGCTTCCATCGCTGTAGCCAATTCTTCCGCCCGGTTAAAGGAGCTGACGAACAGAGGAATCAGTAACGGGACAATAGATTTCATTTGTTCATAGATATTGCCTTCACCAAAATCGATCCCGCGTGCACGCTGGGCATTCATGATTTTCTCTGTTTCATCCATTAATGTCGGCACAAAACGCAAGGCAATGGATAACATCAGTGCGATTTCGTGAACCGGTACTTTAACGGCGGAAAGAGGTCGGAGCAGAAATTCTATCGCATCCGTTAAAGATAATGGCATCGTCGTTAAGGTCAAGATGGTCGACATAAAAATAATCAAGACAAAACGGAAGAAAATATACACGCCGTTTAACACGCCTTCTTGAGAAATGATGATCGGGCCGAACTTGAACCAGATGGTCTGTCCACTCGTAAATAAGATTTGCAGTATGACCGTGAACATAATCAGCCAGATAAGCGGCTTCACGCCATTGATAAAGAATTTTGGATCGATTCCGGAAAGCTTGACCGCCGTCAAAACGAAGGCGATCAGTGCCAAGTAAGAGATCCAGTTGTTTGCCAGGAAAATTATAATAATAAATGAGATTGCACCTATCAATTTTGTTCTAGGATCCAAACGATGGATCAGCGAATCACCCGGGATATAGCGCCCAAAAATCAGTTTATCCATCATGATGATTCACCGCCCTTACTGGCGAGCTTCTCTTTTATTTGTCTAGCTAAGTCATCAGTCGTTAGCGGTAGCGGATCAAATGTCCACTCAAATTTCTCTTCCAGTTCATGCGCAAATCTTATCGTTGAAGGTACGCCGAGCTGCATACTAGCCAGCCAGCCCGCTTCCTGGAAAATGTCTCTTGGGTGTCCTTCTTTCATGACGGTCCCCTCTCCAAGAACGATCATGTGGTCCGCATACATCGCCACGTCATCCATCTGGTGCGTGACTAAAACGATGGTCAAGCCTTTGTTTTTATATAAACTGTAGAACATATCCATTATTTCTTTACGACCCTGAGGATCCAGACCGGCAGTGGGCTCGTCCAGGACCAATACTTCCGGCTCCATAGCTAACACACCGGCAATAGCTACCCGTCTCATCTGTCCACCAGACAAATCAAAAGGAGAACGTTCCATGAACGTTTCGTCTAAACCGACTATAGGTAAGAGTTCTCTAGCTTTTTCGAGTCCTTCTTTTTCAGTCATACCGAAGTTCTTAGGACCAAAAGCAATATCTTTGCCGACTGTTTCTTCAAATAACTGGGCTTCCGGAAATTGGAAGACGATCCCCACTTTTTTACGCAGAGATTTAAGGCCCTTATTTTCTGATAAACGTGTAATCAAACGGTCACCGATCGTGACGACACCTTCAGTAGGTTTTTTCAAGGCATTTAAATGCTGCAGCACCGTCGATTTCCCGCTGCCCGTGTGACCGACTATGGCAGTGAACGAGCCGTTTTTGATGGAAAGATTGATGTCATAGATGGCTTTGCTTTCAAAGGGCGTTCCTTTCTGATAGGTATACCCTACATCTTGGAAACCAATGTCCATAACCAGTCCACCATCCCTTCATCTGTTAAATAATCCTGCGGGACATCCAGACCCTGTTTTTTTAATGATGCTTTCAAACGTTCCGGAAACGGTAGATCCAGACCCATTTCCACTAGCTTTTCTCCTAAAGAAAAGATAGCTTCGGGCGAGCCTTCCTCGACCATTTTCCCGTCTCTCATCACAAGGATGCGGTTAGCTGCCGCAGCTTCATCGATATCATGGGTAATCGATAAAACTGACAAGTTTTCCCGTTCTTTGACTTCCTTGACTGTACGCAAAACTTCTTCTCTGCCTTGCGGATCGAGCATACTTGTAGCTTCGTCCAGAATCATAATAGCTGGACGCAGAGCAACGATCCCCGCTATGGCGACACGCTGTTTCTGACCACCAGAAAGTCTAGCCGGTTCTCTTTCGGCAAATTCGAGCATGTTTACTTTCTCCAGTGCATTTCTCACGCGTTCGATCATGTCATCGCGAGGGACCCCTAAGTTTTCCAGACCAAAAGCGACATCGTCCTGAACCGTCGATCCAACGAACTGGTTATCCGGGTTTTGAAACACCATACCGACCATTGCGCGAATAGACCAGACATTCTGCTCGTTGAGCATCATCCCGCCGACTTTGACTTCGCCACTGTCGGGTTCAATTAATCCGTTAATGGTTTTTGCCAACGTTGATTTACCGGAACCGTTTGGACCGATAATGGCCACCCATTCACCTTTATTGATCGAAAAAGAAACATCCTGTAAAGCAGGACGCAGATCTTCATCAGCATATTTATATGTTATATTTTTCAAACGTATAATTTCAGTCATGATTTACCTCAACTTCTATATTCAGTCACGAGCCTTAAATTCAACGTAATCATCAAAGTGTCTTGACAGTTACTCAACACTACAAGATTACCAAAAACACCTTGGTATAACAATAGAGAAACTGGTTGAATCTTTTTTCAATAATGAAAATCGTCAAATCAAATCGAGTATGAAATGTTAGGAACAAAAATCGTACAGTTGCTTATGTATGGTTTAATAATGCTAATAAAAAAACACTTTACGATATATGGGTCTCTCCTGAGGATACCCCCAGGAGAAACTGAGCTAGACACTTGGAAAACAGTTCCTTCCATCATCATAACGCTCATCATACATCCAAAAGTGATTTTGGTTATAGTTTATTGCTTTTTAATTATTTAGCGTCTCCATCGGTTGAAACTGCTGCTTTTTCTACTAATTCTAAAACAGCCATTGGAGCACCGTCACCACGACGAGGTCCCATTTTCAAGACACGAGTATATCCTCCATTGCGTTCTGCAAAACGAGGGCCTAAATCACTGAATAATTTTTGTAATACTGATTGTACTACGATTTCGTCTTCAGTTTCTGATACAGTTGCTAATTCGTTACGAACAAAAGCAGCAGCTTGACGACGTGCGTGCAAGTCCCCACGTTTACCTAATGTGATCATTTTATCTGCCATTTTAGATACTTCTTTGGCGCGAGTCACAGTAGTAACAATACGTTCGTTGATAAACAAGTCAGATGTTAAATCACGAAGCATTGCTTTACGTTGAGAGCTAGTACGTCCTAATTTACGATAACCCATTGGTTGAAATCCTCCTTAACAAAAATTATTCTTCTTCGCGTAAGCTTAAATCAAGCTCGCCAAGTTTTAATTTTACTTCTTCCAGCGATTTACGTCCTAAGTTACGGACTTTCATCATTTCTGGTTCTGTTTTATTTGTTAATTCCTGAACAGTGTTGATGCCAGCTCGTTTCAAGCAGTTATAAGAACGCACAGATAGATCCAATTCTTCGATGGTCATCTCCAACATTTTTTCCATTTGTGTTTCTTCTTTTTCAACCATGATCTCTGCTTCACGAGCTTCTTCTGTTAAGTTAACAAATATATTCAAATGTTCAGTCATGATTTTAGCGGCAAGACTGACACCGTCTTCTGGAGAAATCGATCCGTCTGTCCAGACGTCAAGCGTTAACTTGTCATATTGTTCTTTTTCTCCAACACGTGTATTTTCGACATGGTAATTTACGCGACTGACCGGGGTATATATCGAATCAACCGGTAATACACCAATCGGCATATCATCATGTTTGTTGTGTTCAGCACGTACATATCCTCTGCCTTTGTGCGCTTCCATGCGAGCATGTAAGTGTCCACCTTCAGAGACTGTACAAATATAGAGATCCGGGTTCATTATTTCAACATCACTGTCAAAGATAATGTCTGCAGCTGTTACAGTTGCGGGCCCTTCAATATCTATTTCAATGGTTTTTGTTTCTTCAGAATACAACTTAAGTGCAAGTTTCTTCAAGTTTAAAATGATGGCAGTGACGTCTTCAACAACACCCTCGATTGCAGTAAATTCATGCAAAACACCATCGATTTGTAAAGTTGTGACGGCAGCACCTGGCAAAGATGACAATAAGATTCGACGTAAGGAATTCCCTAAGGTTGTCCCATATCCTCGCTCTAGAGGTTCTACGACAAACTTACCGAATTTCCCATCTTCACTGATCTCAACTGTTTCTATTACCGGCTTTTCAATTTCGATCATATAATCCGTTTACCCCTTTCAAAACGTTAATTAACGCTATCCCAAAAACGACACCACTAGTATATTTTATTATACGCGACGACGTTTTGGAGGACGGCAACCGTTATGCGGTACCGGTGTTACGTCACGAATTGCAGTAACTTCTAATCCTGTTGCCTGCAATGAACGGATCGCAGCTTCACGACCAGATCCAGGTCCTTTTACAGAAACCTCGACTGATTTCATACCATTTTCCATGCCGCCTTTTGCAGCAGCTTCAGCAGCCATTTGAGCAGCAAAGGGAGTAGATTTACGAGAACCTCTAAATCCTAATGCGCCTGCAGAAGACCAAGAAATTGCATTACCATGTACATCAGTTATCATTACGATCGTATTATTGAATGTTGAACGGATATGTGCTACTCCGTGTTCAATATTCTTTTTCACTCTGCGTTTGCGGTTACGAGCGGGTCTTTTTACTTTAGCCATTCGAAGATTGACCTCCTAACTTTTGGTGATTATTTTTTCTTACCGGCAATAGCGACTGCTCTGCCTTTACGCGTACGCGCATTGTTTTTCGTATTTTGTCCACGTACTGGTAAACCACGACGGTGACGAATGCCACGGTATGATCCAATTTCGATTAAACGTTTAATGTTCTGGCTTACTTCACGACGAAGATCGCCTTCGATTTTAAGTTTATCTACTTCAGCACGGACTGCATCTAATTGATCGTTTGTTAACTCACGGACACGAGTTTCTTCTGGAACTCCTGCAGCTACTAAAATTTCTTTCGCTGTAGTTTTACCGATTCCATAAATATAAGTTAATGAAATGACGATATGTTTGTCGCGTGGAATATCTACACCTGCTATACGAGCCATGTCTATGCACCTCCTGTTTAGAAATTATCCTTGACGTTGTTTGTGTTTAGGATTTTCGCATATAACCATTACTCGGCCATTACGACGGATCACTTTACACTTATCACACATTTTTTTTACTGATGGTCTTACCTTCATGAACTGTCCCTCCTTGATTTCTTCGGAGTCCTAAGCTTATTTAAATCGATACGTAATGCGTCCACGTGTTAAATCATACGGAGACATTTCAACTGTTACTTTATCCCCAGGCAGTATCCGAATGTAGTTCATACGAATTTTGCCAGAAACGTGTGCTAGAATTTCATGACCATTTTCAAGTTCTACTTTGAACATTGCATTAGGTAATGTTTCCAGGACCTTTCCTTCAATCTCTATAACATCGTCTTTTACCACGCCTGGTTTCCTCCTTTGATATCTCACTTTTGTACGCATGAATAGAGTGAAACTGTTACGTCTCACTAAATTTTACGCTCTAATAGTAGTCTACAACTTTACATTTTGACGCTCGTACTATTATAACATGCATACATGATCATTGCAAGGATTCATCATAAAACATCGAACTTCTTAGTTTAATTGGTCCACAATGTCTTGGAAAACTTTTTTCGGACTTTGTTCGCCGTCGATTTCTCTAACGAGGTTAGAGTCGCTATAGTGTTTAGCAAGTTTTTCCGTTTGTTCTTCATTCACGTTGATACGTTTTTCGACCGTTTCCGGTTTATCGTCTTCTCTTTGATAAAAATCATGTGAACCACATTTATCACAGGTACCTTCCACTTTAGGTGGATTTGCTACTTTATGATAAGTCGCTCCACAATTCGAACACATGAATCTGCCAGTTAAACGCTCCATCAAAATTTCTTTCGGCACTTTGATGTATATCACATGATCCAATCTTCTGTTTGAAGAAGACAGGGCCTGCTGCAACGCTTGAGCTTGATTCAATGTGCGAGGATATCCATCGAGTAAAAACCCTCTTTTTGCATCATCTAATTGTAGACGCTCTTTAACTATTCCATTTGTTACATCATCAGGAACAAGTTCGCCTTCGTCCATATATTGTTTTGCTTTTAAGCCGAGAGCTGTTTTATTCTTCATAGCAGCACGGAACATATCTCCGGTTGAAATATGCGGAATATTATATTTATCCGATATCAGCGATGCTTGCGTACCTTTGCCAGCTCCAGGAAGTCCTAATAGGATTAAATTCATCACGCTTCCTCCTTTTTAGTTCAGATATTTCATCAGCATAATTGGAAAAAGATCGATTCACCCACCAATGCCTCAATGACATCTGGGTAAACCGTCTTAATTCAATTGTCGGTAACAGTTTAAGTTTGCTGAATGAAACCCTGGTAATTCTTCTTACTTAATAATCCTTCCAATTGTCGCATAGAATCAAGTGCCACACCGACTACGATGAGTAAACTTGTTCCTCCTAATGCAAGCGAACCAGGCAGATTGAATAAAGCAGAAGCAATAATTGGAAGCAATGAAATAGTCCCTAAATAAATGGCTCCCGCTGTACTTAAGCGAATAAGCATATAACCGATATACTCTTCGGTTGCTCGTCCCGGACGAATACTAGGAATATAGCCGTTTTGTTTTTGTAAATTCTCAGCAGCTTTTTCAGGATTGACCTGAATAAATGCATAGAAATACGTAAACAAGACAATAAGTACCGTGTAAAGAACAGCACCCATCGGTTCTTGAAGGTTGAATACACTATTCAACACTTGGAACCATCCCGCATCCTGATTACCTTGAGCAAAATAGCCAAGAATAATCTGAGGTGTCATGAGAAACGAACTAGCGAAAATAACTGGAATAACACCAGCTGAGTTTACTTTCAACGGCAATACAGCACTGTCTTTCGAAGTGCTTGCACGTTTAGAGTAACGAATCGGGATATTACGTTTAGCATTTTCTACATATGTGATCAATAACACCAGCAAGATAAATGCGATAACGATAGTGATCGCCAGTACCCAGGCACCGACAATTTCATCGCCTGCATTTCTGATCTGTGTG
Source organism: Alkalibacterium sp. (assembly GCF_046484155.1). Taxonomy (GTDB): domain Bacteria; phylum Bacillota; class Bacilli; order Lactobacillales; family Carnobacteriaceae_A; genus Alkalibacterium. The sequence continues at coordinate 55,383 of NZ_JAWOBT010000036.1, read as the reverse complement.
TTATAGAATTGACCAATGTCCTGCGGAAAACGTGCAATAATACCAGAAAAGATAATGAACGATACACCGTTCCCGAAACCATGAACAGTGATCATCTCACCTAGCCACATGACTAGCATCGTTCCTGCAGTTAATATAATCGCAATAGTAACATAGGTCGTCGGTCCGGGATTACGTACTAATCCTAAATCCGTTAATGCATTGAATCCATAAGAAATACCGATAGCTTGGAAAAATGCTAAGAAAATCGTTAAATAGCGTGTTGCCTGGTTTAACTTTCTACGTCCAACTTCACCTTGATCAGCCCATTCCTTGAATTTGGGAATGACATCCATCTGTAAAAGTTGAATGACGATAGAAGACGTGATGTAGGGGGAAACACCTAAAGCAAATATTGAATAACTGCTAAGGGCTCCGCCACCAAAAGTGTCTAATAAGTTAAATAAACCGGTGCTTGATAAATCACCTAAGGAATCAGCATTTACGCCAGGTACAGTAAGGTTCGTACCTAAACGAAAAACAATCAAAATCCCAAGGGTAAACATCACACGACTACGAACATCTTTTTCTTTGATAACACCTTTAATCAGCTCGATCATCTTTAGATCACCTCTACTGATCCACCGGCTGTTTCGATCGCTTCTTTAGCTGCAGCAGAAAACTTGTGTGCTTTCACAGTAAGTTTGTGATCGACGTTTCCTTTCGCCAAAACTTTCACACCGGATTTTTTGTTTTTGATTACTCCTGATTTGACTAGCAATTCTGGAGTAACTTCTGTATTTTCTTCAAATCGGTTTAATGTGTCTAAATTGACAATTGCGAATTCTTTACGGTTATAGTTTGTAAATCCACGTTTTGGTAAAGTTTGGAATAATGGAGTTTGTCCACCTTCAAATCCTAAACGTGTTCCACCACCCGAACGTGAGTTTTGACCGTTTTCTCCACGACCAGATGTATTTCCGTTGCCAGAAGATGATCCACGACCAACACGTTTACGTATTTTACGAGATCCTTCGGCAGGTTTTAATTCATGAAGTTTCATAAATCTTGGCACCTCCTTTAAATAGACTCTGTGCTCATTTGACTTCTTTAACGTCTACTAAATGAGCGATATGTTTAATTGCGCCTCGCACTGCATCGTTATCAGGTCGTACAACTGAAGAGTTGATTTTTTTCAGACCTAAAGATTTTACTACTTGGTGTTGTCTTTGAGGACGACCAATTAAACTACGTTTTAATGTGATTTCTAAGTTTGCCATTGTGTCATCTCTCCTTATCCAAGTAATTCTTCGACAGATTTCCCACGAAGTTTTGCTACGTCTTCCGCACGTTTCAATTGTTTAATTCCATCGATCGTTGCACGAATCATGTTGATTGGTGAACTAGATCCAACAGACTTAGAAGAAACGTCTTGTACGCCAGCTAATTCTAATATAGCACGTACTGGACCACCAGCAGAAACTCCAGAACCTGCAGCAGCTGGTTTCAAGATGATATTACCGCCACCATGACGTCCGATGACTTTATGAGGCAATGTTGTCCCTACCATAGGTACTTCTACTATGTTAGTTTTAGCAGCTTCAATCGCCTTACGGATTGCTTCTGGTACTTCTTGAGCTTTACCGGTACCAAAACCAACATGTCCATTTTTATCTCCGACTACTACTAAAGCAGCGAAACGTAAACGACGTCCACCTTTAACTACTTTAGTTACGCGGTTGATTGCAACTACGCGATCTTCAAGATCTAATTTAGATGCATCTATATGAGTTGTCATATACTGTTATTCCTCCTTTTCTTTAGAATGATAGTCCGTTTTCACGAGCTGCGTCTGCTAAAGCTTTCACACGTCCGTGATATTGATATCCTCCACGGTCGAAAACAACGACAGAAATATCTTTGTCTTTAGCTTGTTTAGCAAGTAAAGCTCCTACTGCAGTAGCTTCTTCAACTTTCGAATCTCCTGAAACGTCAGTATCTAAGGAAGATGCGCTTGCGAGCGTTACACCCTCTACATCATCAATTAATTGAGCGTAGATGTTTGTGTTCGAACGGAACACACTTAAACGTGGGCGCACAGCAGTACCAGAAAGGTTTCTGCGAATGCGTTTATGTCTTTTTAGACGTAATTTATTTTTATCTGGTTTTGTAATCACAATTGTCACCTCTTTATTCAAAATTCTCATTGATATGAGATCGTCAGGTTCCTCGGTAAAAAGAGAAGTAGAACGTTATAACAAATTGTTATAGTGTCCTCTTTCAACTTATTATTTACCCGTTTTACCTTCTTTGCGACGTACGTTTTCGCCACGATAGCGAATACCTTTCCCTTTATAAGGTTCTGGTGGGCGTACGGAACGGATGTTGGCAGCTAATGCGCCAACTTTTTCTTTGTTTGCGCCTTTAACAGAAACAACAGTGTTAGATGGTACTTCGACTGTCAGTCCTTCTATTTCTTCAAATTCAACTGGGTGTGATAGGCCAACGTTCAGCACTAACTTGTTTCCCTGTTTTTGTGCACGGTAACCAACACCATTGAATTCAAGAATCTTTTCAAAACCAACAGCAACACCTTCGACCATGTTATTCACATTGGCACGAGTTGTTCCGTGGATCGAACGACTCGTTTTTGATTCATCAGGTCGCACAAATATTATTTGGTTATCTTCAACTTTAACATCAATAATAGGGCTTATTTCACGGGTCAATTCTCCGTTTTTCCCTTTAACTGTGATCACGTTTCCGTCGATGTTTACTTCAACACCTTCAGGAATTGTGATTGGTAGTTTTCCAATACGGCTCAAAGTTCGGCACCTCCTTCATCTTTCTTAACTCATTACCAAATATATGCGAGGACTTCTCCGCCGATATTTTTAGCACGAGCAGTTTTGTCTGTTACAATACCTTCTGGTGTAGAAACAAGAGCTATTCCTAGTCCGTTCAACACTTTAGGCATTTCTTCTGCTTTGACATAAACACGTAAGCCTGGTTTAGAGATACGTTTCAAACCAGTAATAACACGTTCGTTGTTTTGACCATATTTCAAGAACACGCGGATGATGCCTTGTTTGTCATCTTCCACGAATTCAACACCCTTGATGAAACCTTCCGATTTCAGGATATCGGCCATACCTTTTTTTACTTTTGAAGCAGGAATTTCCAATTTCGTATGACGAGCGTTATTAGCGTTACGAATACGAGTTAAGAAATCTGCAATTGGATCTGTCATGACCATTCGTTGTAGCCTCCTTTACGGCAAGTTTTCGTTTAACGTTTTCGTTTAACGTTTTGTTTACCAGCTTGCTTTTTTCAAGCCAGGAATTTGACCTTTATAAGCTAGCTCACGCAAGCAAATACGGCATAATTTAAATTTTTTGTATACAGCATGTGGGCGTCCACAACGTTCACAGCGGGTATACTCTTGAGTCGAAAATTTGGCTGGTCTTTTTTGTTTTGCAATCATTGATTTTTTAGCCATTTTTACAATTACCCTCCTAATAGGTTGTTTAGGTTATTTCTGGAACGGCATTCCCAATTGTCCAAGTAATTCACGAGCTTCTTCATCGGAGTTAGCTGTTGTTACAATAACAATGTCCATACCGCGAACTTTGTCCACATCATCATAATTGATTTCAGGGAAAATAAGTTGCTCTTTGATTCCTAACGTGTAGTTTCCACGTCCGTCGAATGAGTTTTTACCTACTCCACGGAAGTCACGTACACGAGGTAATGAAACAGTAACTAATTTATCTAAGAAATCGTACATGCGATCGCCACGTAAAGTTACTTTGGTACCGATTGGCATACCTTCACGTAAACGGAATGCAGCAATAGATTTTTTGGCATGAGTAATAAGTGGTTTTTGTCCAGAAATCAATCTTAATTCTTCTACTGCTTTGTCTAAGTTTTTTGTGTTTGATACAGCTTCACCAACACCCATGTTGATAACGATTTTATCAACTCTTGGTGCTTCCATAATAGAAGTGTAGTCAAATTTTTCAACTAATGATTTGCGTACATCATTGTTATACTTTTCTTTAAGGCGTGTCATAAATGAATGCCCTCCTTTCATACTTTAGATTAAAGTGCTTCGCCAGATTTTTTAGCGTAGCGAACTTTTTTACCATTTTCAACTTTATAACCTACACGAGTAGATTCATTCGTTTTTGGATCAATTAACTGAACATTAGAAACGTGAATTGGTGCTTCTTTCTCAACAATTCCGCCTTCTTGTCCCATACCAGTAGGACGGGTATGTTTTTTCATGATATTAAGTCCTTCAACAAGAACTTTATTCTTTTTAGGCATAGCAGCTAATATAGTGCCTTCTTTGCCTTTATCTTTACCTGTTATTATTTTGACTTTATCTCCTGTTTTTACAAACATTCTCTAGCGCACCTCCTTATGACGTTTATCGGAATTATAAAACTTCCGGAGCTAACGAAACAATTCTCATAAAGTCATTCTCACGTAATTCACGAGCAACTGGTCCGAAGATACGTGTCCCACGTGGTGCTTTGTCTTCACGAATTATTACACATGCATTTTCATCAAATTTAATATAAGAACCATCTGGACGTCTAGCGCCACTTTTAGTACGAACGATTACTGCACGAACAACGTCACCTTTTTTAACAACGCCGCCTGGTGTAGCCTGTTTCACAGTAACAACTACTTCGTCACCAATGTTAGCAGTTTTGGCACCTGATCCACCTAAAACTTTAATGACAAGCACTTCACGTGCTCCAGAGTTGTCAGCGACTTTCATACGACTTTCTGTTTGAATCACGTTAGGATCCCCCTTTCAAACTCACGATAAAGATTACTTCATCGTTGTGTAGCTCCCGGTTACCCGGAGATTTTACATTATAGATTTACTGATTCTTCAACCACTTCTAATAAACGGAATCGTTTATCTTTAGATAACGGACGTGTTTCCATTATTTTAACAACGTCGCCAGTTTTAGCGGTATTAGTTTCGTCATGTGCTTTAAATTTAGTAGAGTATTTAATACGTTTTTTGTATTTAGGATGTTGTTTTTGAGTAGCGATTTCAACAACGATGGTCTTATCCATTTTGTCAGAAGTCACTTTTCCTTGATATACTTTACGATTGTTACGTTCAGCCATTTTCCAGCCTCCTTTGAATAAACTATTACACTATCTTCTTATTACGCTGTTTCAGCTTGGCGCAAAACAGTTTTAACACGCGCGATATTTTTGCGTACTGCATTTATACGAGCGGTGTTTTCTAGTTGTCCAGTAGCTAATTGAAAGCGTAAGTTAAATAGCTCTTCTTTGTATTCTGCTTCTTTTTCAATTAATTCAGTAGTGGATAAGCTTTTTAATTCATTAGCCTTCATTTGAGTCACCACTTTCTTCACGAGTTACTACTCTAGTTCTAACCGGTAGTTTGTGTGAAGCTAAGCGCAATGCTTCGCGAGCTACTTCTTCAGATACTCCACCGATTTCAAACATGATCTTACCACGTTTGACAGGCGATACCCAGCTCTCAGGGGCTCCTTTACCAGAACCCATACGAACACCAATTGCCTTAGCTGACACTGGTTTGTGAGGGAAAATTTTAATCCACACTTTCCCACCACGTTTCATATAACGAGTCATTGCTATACGAGCTGCTTCAATTTGTCTGCTTGTGATCCATACGGAGTCAATTGCTTGTAAACCATATTGACCATAAGCGATCTCTTTGCCGCCTTTAGCTTCTCCACGCATTTTACCACGGAATTCGCGACGGTGTTTTACACGTTTTGGTACTAACATTGATTATTTCCCTCCTTTCTTATCTTCCTTAACTTCAGGAAGAATTTCTCCTTTATAGATCCATACTTTGACTCCGATTTTACCATAAGTAGTATCGGCTTCTTCGTTAGCGTAATCGATGTCTGCACGAATAGTATGCAAAGGAACACTTCCTTCAGCAAAGCTTTCGCTACGGGCAATATCTGCTCCGTTTAGTCGACCGGCTACCATTGTACGAACACCTTTAGCACCTGAACGCATTGTGCGTTGGAGAGCTTGTTTTTGTGCACGACGGAATGAAATACGGTTTTCTAATTGCTCAGCAATACTTTTAGCTACTAACATAGCGTCCATATCTGGTCTTTTAATTTCCACGATGTTAACGTGAACTCTTTTACCAGTTAACTTGTTTAAACCATTTCTTAATGAATCAACTTCTGTTCCGCCTTTACCAATAACCATTCCTGGTTTAGCAGTGTGAATTGACACATTAACCCTGTTTGCTGCACGTTCGATTTCTACACGAGAAACGGAGGCATCACTTAATTTTTTAGCAATGTACTCACGAACAGCAAGGTCTTCATGTAGTTTGTCTGCAAAATCTTTTTCTGCGTACCATTTAGCGTCCCAGTCTTGAATGACGCCGACACGCATACCATGAGGATTTACTTTTTGTCCCACTGATTACCCCTCCTTTTTCTCTGTTACCACAATGCTAATGTGGCTGGTACGTTTGTTGATTCGTGAAGCTGCACCTTTAGCACGTGGACGGAACCTTTTTAAAGTAGCTCCTTCATTTACGTAGGCTTCGCTTACGACTAATTCTGCAATATCCATATCGTAATTGTGTTCAGCATTTGCAATTGCTGACATTAAAACTTTCTCTACCGCTACCGCTGCGCCTCTGTTAGTGAAGCGAAGGATAGAAATAGCTTCTGCAGCACTTTTCCCTCTGATAGTATCGATCACCATACGTACTTTACGTGGTGCGATGCGAATCGTACGAGCAGTTGCTTTAGCTGCGGTTACTGTTTCTGCCATGAATGTATCCTCCCTTCGCTCTTAACGTTTCGTTGTGCGGTCGTCTTTTCCGTGTCCGCGGAACGTTCTTGTTGGTGCAAATTCGCCTAACTTGTGTCCAACCATGTCTTCTTGGACATAAACTGGTACATGCTTTCTTCCATCATATACGGCAATGGTATAACCTACAAAGTTCGGAAAGATAGTTGAACGACGTGACCATGTTTTAATTACACGTTTCTTGTCATCATCCATTTCGCGAACTTTTTTCATCAAATGATCATCGACGAAAGGTCCCTTTTTCAAACTACGGCTCATGTATTGCCCTCCTCTTCGGGTTTACCCCATAATATTTCTCATTATATTGTTAGTTGTCTTGGTTATTTTTTCTTAGTTTTACGACGACGTATGATAAGTTTATCTGAACGATTCTTAGTTGAACGTGTTTTCTTACCAAGAGTTGGTTTACCCCATGGTGACATTGGGCTTGGGCGACCAATAGGCGCTTTACCTTCACCACCACCGTGTGGGTGATCGTTAGGGTTCATTACTGAACCACGAACTGACGGACGTTTACCTAACCAACGGTTACGTCCTGCTTTACCAATGTTGATTAATTCGTGTTGTTCGTTACCAACTGCACCGATTGTTGCGCGACAGCTAGATAAGATCAAGCGAGTTTCACCTGAACCTAAACGAATAAGCGCGTATTTATCTTCTTTACCTAACACTTGAGCTGAAGTTCCGGCTGAACGAACTAATTGTCCACCTTTACCTGGCTTCATTTCAATGTTGTGTACAACTGTACCAGCAGGGATATTAACTAATGGCAAGGTATTTCCTACTTTGATATCAGAATCAGGACCTGAATAGACGTTTTGGCCTACTACGATTCCTTTAGGTGATAAGATGTAAGTTTTCGTTCCATCTTCATATTGAAGCAATGAGATATTTGCGGAACGGTTTGGATCGTATTCAATCGTTTTAACAATACCGCGAACGCCATCTTTTTGACGTTTGAAGTCAATCACACGGTATTTATGTTTGTGGCCTCCGCCTTGATGACGGACAGTGATTTTACCAGCGTTGTTACGTCCGGCACGTTTTGGGCTTGGTCTTAGTAAGCTTTTCTCAGGCTTATTAGTTGTGATTTCAGCGAAATCAGACCCTGTCATGTTACGACGTCCGTTTGTGGTAGCTTTGTATGTCTTAATTGCCACGTGATTCCCCTCCTTGTTAAGCTAGTTTATTGAAACCTATATTAAAATTATTAAAATCAAGTTTTATTCTTCGCTTCCGAACAATGCAATATCTTTAGAATCAGCTTTTAAAGTTACAATTGCTTTACGACGTTTTTTAGTGTGACCTTCGTGACGTCCCATGCGTTTAGGTTTAGGAGCTGTATTGATAACGTTGACTTTGTCAACTTTTACATCGAATAATTCTTCGACAGCTTTTTTGATGTTTGTTTTTTTAGCGCGAACATTAACTTCGAATGTGTACTTTTTGTTTTCCATAGCAGACATAGAAGCTTCGGTAATGATCGGGCGTAATATTATGTCGCGTGCATCCATTATTTAAGAGCCTCCTCTAATTTTTCCAGAGCAGCCTTCGTCAAGATGAGCTTGTTATTCGCAACAACATCCAGCACTGACACATTGTTAGGAGCTACTACTTTAACTCCGGGAATATTACGTGCAGATAGTTTTGCAAATTCATTATCATCTTCTACGACAACTAACGCTTTTTTACTTGCATCTATATTGTTAAGCACAACTCTGAATTCTTTTGTTTTTGGTGCGTCGAAGTTTAAACCCTCTAATACGATAATATCATCGCTTGCTGCTTTAGCAGATAAAACAGATTTAATAGCTAATCGACGAACTTTTTTCGGTAATTTATACCCGTATGAACGTGGTGTTGGTCCGAAGACAACGCCACCTCCACGCCATTGTGGTGCACGGATCGAACCTTGACGCGCACGTCCAGTTCCTTTTTGACGCCACGGTTTGCGTCCACCGCCACGTACTGCGCTGCGGTTTTTCACTGCGTGTGTTCCTTGTCTTAGTGACGCACGTTGCATAGTGATTGCATCAAAAACGACATTTTCGTTTGGTTCAATTCCAAAGATAGCATCGTTTAAAGTTACTTCACCATTTTGCGTTCCGTCTTGTTTAAATAACTTTACAGTTGGCATTCTGCTAGTCCTCCCTTCCTACTATTACTTGCTTTTTAATGCAGATTTAATTTCTATAAGTGCTTTTTTAGAACCTGGTACATTCCCTTTAATTAATAAGACGTTACGTTCTGTATCGACGCCTACAACTTCAAGATTTTGCACAGTTACTACTTCTCCACCCATACGGCCGGCTAATTTCTTGCCTTTAAATACTTTACCAGGATGAGTAGCCATACCCATAGAACCAGGACGACGATGGTGACGAGATCCGTGAGTTTCAGGTCCACGACTTTGGCCGTGACGTTTAATAACTCCTTGGAATCCTTTACCTTTAGACGTTCCTGTGACATCAACGATGTCGCCTTCTGCAAATGTGTCTACTTTTATTTCGCTTCCAACTTCTACGTCCCCTAGCTCAGCATCTCGTATTTCTTTAATGAAGCGCTTAGGAGCCGTGTTAGCTTTTTTAACATGACCTTGTGCCGGTTTGTTAGATAAAACTTCACGTTTATCTTCATACCCTAATTGAACAGCATTGTAACCGTCTGTTTCAGTTGTTTTAACTTGCAAGACAACGTTTGATCGAACTTCGATTACTGTTACAGGTAATAGTTCACCTGACTTGCTGAACATTTGAGTCATTCCGACTTTTCTTCCCAAGATTCCTTTGGTCATGAGTACACCTCCGTTATTTTAATTTTTTATTTATTATAGTTTGATTTCAATGTCTACGCCTGACGGTAAGTCAAGTTTAGTTAACGCATCAACAGTTTTTGCTGTTGGGTTGATAATGTCTACTAGACGTTTGTGTGTGCGCATTTCGAATTGTTCGCGTGAGTCTTTGTATACGTGCGGCGAACGGATTACAGTAAATAATTGACGTTCAGTCGGCAATGGAATTGGACCAGATACGGTAGCCCCAGTTCTTATTGCTGTTTCCACAATTTTGTCTGCTGATTGATCGAGTACGCGATGTTCGTAAGCTTTCAAACGAATACGAATTTTTTGTTTTGCCATGATTTTCCCTCCTTCGCTTATTTAAAAAATAAACCTAGCTCCACGAAAATTTCCAACGACCCTCCATGGCAATGCACCCGGGTGTGTCGCAACCTCTCGCTTCCTAGCCTTTGTTCTGTGATTAGACCTACCCACTGAATCCAGGGCAAAACCTTAATGGTATGCTCTTTTTTCAGAAAAGAAGCGTCACTCACAGACACCTTTACAAGTATACAGACAATAAAAAATATAATCAAGTCTTTTTCCTGCTTTTTTTCTAATAAAGCAAATGTTTTTATCGTGCCCAACTTTTTCAGTCATTATCCGTTCTGTTTCAGTGTTAAGAAAGCTTGAAAAGTCTCACTGTTATCGTGACTTGTTCTGCCTTTCTTCCATATATGATAACTTTATATAATAACTTTTATTTTCTGAACATGTTCTCTTCCCCAATAAATTTTCACTAGGGCCATCTTAACGGTCGCTTTGAACGTACTCGGCTTGCTAAATCGTTGTATTATCCGGCTATTCTCTATACAATAATATTAACAAACAAAAATTACTTGTCGCTTGTCTTGAGTTAGATAGTCCGATTTAAACTACTATCATAAAAGGAGGGAAGGATATGGCGTTTTTTCAGCAGACCCATTTGTCTATCGAAAAGCTGCATACGTTGATCGATACCGTGGACAGCATTATCATTGGGAAAAAAGATGTCACCCGATTAACCATAGTCGCAATGTTAGCCGGCGGTCACGTTTTGTTCGAAGACATCCCCGGCGTAGGTAAAACGCTTTTGATACGCACGATCGCCAAATGTCTTGATGCAGATTTCGCCCGTATCCAGTTCACTCCTGACCTCATCCCTTCTGATATTATAGGTTTCTCTGTTCCTAACGCGGACGGCACGTTATTCAGTTTTCGTAAAGGTCCTATTTTCAATCAGCTCCTGCTCGCCGATGAAATCAACCGCACATCTCCGCGCACCCAAGCCGCTATGCTCGAGGCTATGTCCGAAAGGCAGGTAACCTTAGATGGTGAGACCCATGCCTTGCCGAATCCTTTTTTCGTTTTAGCCACTCAGAATCCGATCGAATATAAAGGAACCTATCCTCTCCCTGAAGCGCAATTGGATCGTTTTCTGTTTCAACTATCTATAGGCTATCCGGGAACCGATCAGGAGATTCAGATGCTGGCAGCTCCCGATCAGCAAAAAGAAGTTGAACGGCTGGCACCTGTCATGTCCCTGGATGAATTTTTAACTCTAAAAGACACCGTTGAACAGGTTCACGTAGAAACAAGCCTGCTTAAGTATATCGTATCTCTGGCAACGTTGACCCGTAACCATCCTGCCGTGAGACTGGGCATCAGTCCTCGAGGGAATCAATTCGCTTTAGCCGCTGCTCGCGCAAACGCCTTACTGTCGGGACGTGATTATGTTATTCCTCAAGATATTTTAACCATCCTCAAACCTCTGTACCGCCACCGTTTATTATTCGAAAACAATTTAAGCAAGGACGAAATCGATGTTTTTATAGATCGATTATCGAAAGAATTAATCATCCCGACTCAAGTCAGGTTCAGAAGATGAGTAAATTACCGAACATACTTAGACTTGTCTGGTTTTTTTTATTCTATCTAACGGTTGTGATTTACACGCTTATTTTCCCAACGACTGCTTCCTGGTTTCTTTTCTACGCTTTGACGCTCTGGATCATCTCTTCATTCCTTTCCACACGTCAGTCTTATCATCTCACTCATACAGAACGAATCAGAAGAGACGACAACAGCTTTTCCTTCGCTTTCACTCTTCAAAATAAGAGAAGGCATCCGTTCTTTCTGTCGGCAGTAAAGATCACGTTGCTCATCAATGATCATCATCAAACTTTTTATACATCTACCCTTTTTTCAAGACAGATAGACAGTGAATTTCAGGCGGTCGTTCTTCCAAGAGGTCATCACGATACTCTTAGACTTGAGATTACGGGTATCGGCTTATTCGGGGTTTGGAAAAAGCATTCGGAATTGACCGTGCCGATCAATGTAGATGTCTTCCCCCATGTTCTGAAAAAATCCGAACGCGATCAGCTGATGCATACTATGACTCCACACCTCACACAGACGTCTCATTCGTTTAATCATGATTATTATATGAATGAGATTCGATCTTATCAAAATCGTGATTCCTTGGCCGGGATAGACTGGAAAGCTAGTCTGAAACGCGGACAATGGATGGTCAAAGAGTATCAGGCTGAAGAGGAAGCGCCTGTCGATCTTTACTTTTTAGGATTTGATACGGAATCCTTCGAAGATTTACTTAGCGTCGGATACAGTTTACTGCAAGACTTGAAGGCGACTCGAAAAGTTAACCTCTTTCTTCTGGGACGATTCGATCATGAAGTGACCGTCAAGCAGACAGAAGACAGTTTCTTAACGATCGAGCCAGTAGAGAACCCCCAGGAGCTTATCGAATTGAGTCGGTCTGTGTTTCACAAACCCTCAAGTAAAATAATCATCAAATCTCGTGAGATCACGGCTTCTTTACCATTAAACTCCCCCATGAATCATCACTTTATCGATGAAGGTACCCTTCTTCAAGTGAAAGGAGGACATATAAACAGTGCTGACCATAAAAAACAAACAAACGCTTAGTCGCAACGTGTTGATTGGAACCCTACATGGTTTCTTGCTTCTGCCTATACTGAATTTACTCATGGATATTAACCAGATCCCGGGTAAGTGGCATCTGTTTGCTTTTTTCATTGTTACGCAACTATCTGCTTTCATTTTCAAAAAAGGATGGCTCTATTTCCTCTTCCAAACATTCCTGATTTCCTTTTTTCTGTATATTCTCTTTCCTTCAGCAGCTGGTCCACTTTATTTCGGGAAGTGGCTTCGAGAGATCTGGTCTCTCGGCGTCACCCAATGGAACGATCTGCTGGCGACCCGTTTGACCGAATTGCCCGTTTTACTGACGATAAGCACTTTGTTTTCGCTTATTACAATCCTAACTTTCTTGCTTTTTCATTTTCAGCTGGCTCTTCCTTCTTTATTTGCGGGCGTCGTTTATTTATTGACGCTGCATACTTTTACTTCTCAAGGTATTTTAACTTATTTAATTCCACTCATCGGTTCTGGCTTTGTATTGATTGCTTTCAACCAGATCAATACTCAGTCTAATTGGCTTCTTTTTGCAACGAGTGCGCTCTTGACCATCCCATTCACTTTGCTTTTAATTCTACTCGCCTACTTCAGCTTGAATTACCTGCGACCGACCCAAGAGTGGGTGGAAACAAAGTCCAACGCTTATCAAAAAAATCTGGATAATAATGGCTTGTTTGATTGGATCAATGATAATGCGATCGGGGCCGGTTTTCGACGGACAGGCATGGGTACGGATGACACTGAATTAGGCGGTCGGCTACATCAGGATTTTTCACTTGTCTTCAGAGCCTACACTGCGCGCCCGCAATACTGGAAAGTGCTGCACCGGACAGAGTATACCGGATCAGGCTGGAAAAGTGACCATGACGATTATTTTGAATCGGTCGATTCACCTTACAATATCCGGATAGATGAGCCTGCAGCATCTGATCAACGTGAAGAGCTCCTTGAATCAGAAGGAGCGTCTCTAGCAAGATTGGATTGGTCCAAAGAATTAACCTACCTTGCTTATCCATATGGCTGGTTTGATATCGAATTAGCGGAGAGTGACGCGGATTACTCTTTCAGATTAAATACCTTGAGCGGTTACTTCGCCATCCAAAGTGGATCTGACGCTTTATCTCACTACACCGTTGCCTATGATAAAGGTTTTCCTGACCGTTTCGATGAGGAAACCTTGCGTAAAGATGATGGCTGGCGTGAAACCATAGTTGAGAGATACAGAGAATTAAATAAAGATGATTCTTTTAGTGAATTGGATGATGATGAATTTTTCAACCTGTTATTTAAAGAAGAATTACAGCTGCCCTCCTCTCTGCCGGAGCGTGTGATCGAATTGGCAGAAGACATTACACAAGGACTGGAAACAGAATACGATATGGTTCGAGCAATAGAGACTTACCTTAAAGCGGACAGTGGCTATCGTTACAGTTTGCTTGATGTGGAGCAGACACCCGGAAATGGGGATTACGTAGACCATTTTTTGTTCGAATCAGAAGTGGGATACTGCGATAATTTTTCGACCGCTATGACGGTGTTGTTGCGGGCAGTAGGTATCCCGGCTCGCTGGGCCAAAGGGTTCACACCAGGAAGTCTCATGATCGACGAGCAGGAGGAAGACTATTTCCTCGTGGATAATTCAAATGCGCATTCATGGCCGGAAGTCTTTTTCCCGAGTTATGGATGGATCCCCTTTGAGCCGAGCCCCTCTTTTGCCAACCCTGTCACTAATCCCGAACCCGTTACTAGTATTAGAGGTGAGACCTATTCATTTAGTGGTGAAGATGTGATTGAGATAGGAGAAGTCAACGACGCTGATACGCCTGCGGATGAAGCCACCAGAGAAGAGGATACTGAGGAGCTGTCCGATTCGGGGGAAGAGTCTATGAGTGCCACCGAAGAAGCCGCAGCCGAAGAAGTACGTCAGGCAAAGCGTCTGAAATGGCGTGATTTCAGCTATCGTCTTGGCCTTTCCATCCTAATAACCGGCAGCTTTATTGCGGTCTTCCGCTGGCATGCAATATTGTGGTTGTTCAAACTCCTGATAAGGAACACTATCCTCTCCTCAAGGCAGGCATCTACCCTTGTCCTTAAACTCTATTATTTAAAACAAAAGCCCACTCCCGGACAAACAATACCGATGTATTTTAATAACTGGAAACCTTATGTACCCAATCATACGGAAACACTCGATCGGTTTACTGAACTAGCTGACGCCGCCTATTATAAACCGAAAGAAACAACGCACCAGCTGACAGAAAAACAACAGCAAGTGCTGATAGCTATGTTGGAATTGTATCCTGATCTCCCGCGTATCCAGGGCAAGTCTTCTCGCTCTTACTATAAAACAAGATAGCACTCGGTCGAAAAACAGATATAAACAGACTTGATATCGACTAGAAAAACCGAGAAGACCTGCAAGAAATGACAGGGCTTCTCGGTTTTTCTGATCCCTTCAACTTCAATACCTGTAGACAAGAGGGAAATGACTTGTTTTTAAAGATATTTATAATTGATTTAGTGGAAAATTTATAAATATCGTGGCTTTCGATTTGGAAATCGAAAGCTTTTCATTCCTGATTACGTTTAAAAGAAGTAAGTGACCGCTGGTAATCCCTCATTGTTTGAGCTGTCACTTTGAAAATATTAAGTGAATACCGGTCGAATTCAAATTAATGAGTTGGAACTTCGGTTACCTTTAAGTGATCGCTCGTAGGGCACTGAATTTTGAGCGGTCACTGGAAGTGCTCTTTACTAACCACTCACAGGATGCTGTTCACTGAGTGGGCGCTCGAGGCCGCTTATACTTACTACTTAAAAAAATCTGCTCGTTGACTGGGTGCTAATGAGGTTCGATAGCTCCAACTCAAGCAACGCTTAGGGATGAGTATTCACTAGTGGGTGACCTTACTATCCAGTCATATGGTGTTGTTCAGTGAGTGGACACTTAAAAACACCATACTGACTACTCGGGTATTCCAGGGACTGAGTGGGCGCTACATTAATCATCAGCTTCAACCTCGCTCTATGTAACGGCAGTAATCACCCCAACGGCGAGCATGACCGTTACTCAACTTTCAAAGATTAAGGAAACTGACCGCGTGCGGTCAGTTTCCTCTTTTCAAAGACAAAAAAAAGCACTTGGAAGAAAACTTCCAAGTGCTTCGAGTTTGAATTGTTCAAGCAAAATCGAAATTATTCGATGATGTTTGTTACAACTCCAGCGCCAACTGTACGTCCGCCTTCACGAATAGTGAATTTAGTACCGTTTTCAACAGCGATTGGAGCGATCAATGAAACGATCATGTTTGTGTTATCGCCAGGCATAACCATTTCTGTACCTTCTGGTAAATCAATAACACCAGTTACATCAGTTGTACGGAAAAAGAATTGTGGACGATAGTTTGAGAAGAATGGAGTGTGACGTCCACCCTCTTCTTTAGAAAGAACATAAACTTCAGCGTCAAATTTTGTATGTGGAGTAATTGAACCTGGTTTAGCTAATACTTGTCCACGTTCAACATCATCACGAGACATACCACGTAATAATGCGCCGATGTTGTCGCCAGCTTCAGCGTAGTCTAATAATTTACGGAACATTTCTACACCAGTAACAGTTGTTTTAGCAGTATCTTTGATACCGATAACTTCAACTTCGTCACCAACAGAAACTTTACCAGACTCAACACGGCCTGTAGCAACCGTTCCACGACCAGTAATTGAGAATACGTCCTCAACTGGCATCATGAATGGTCGATCAGAATGACGTTCAGGAGCAGGGATATAAGTGTCGATTGCTTCCATAAGTTCTGTAATTTTTTCTTGGTATGCTTCGTCGCCTTCTAAAGCTTTTAAAGCTGATCCAGCGATTACAGGAATGTCGTCGCCTGGGAAATCGTATTCTGTTAATAAGTCACGAACTTCCATTTCAACTAATTCTAGTAATTCGTCGTCGTCTACCATGTCAACTTTGTTTAAGAAAACAACGATGTAAGGTACGCCAACTTGACGAGATAATAAGATGTGCTCACGTGTTTGTGGCATAGGACCATCAGCAGCAGAAACTACTAAGATAGCTCCGTCCATTTGTGCAGCACCAGTGATCATGTTTTTAACGTAATCCGCGTGACCTGGGCAGTCAACGTGGGCATAGTGACGAGTATCTGTTTCATACTCAACGTGGGAAGTGTTAATTGTAATTCCACGTTCTTTTTCTTCTTTAGCTCCGTCAATGCTGTCGTATGCTGTTGCTTCTGCATAACCTTTCTTAGCCAATACAGTAGTGATAGCAGCTGTTAATGTTGTTTTACCATGGTCGACGTGTCCGATAGTTCCAATGTTCATGTGTTCTTTTGTGCGGTCAAATTTTTGTTTTGCCATTTTAAACATTTCCTCCTTAGGGTTCTGTTCTTTTTTAAAACAGAAAAAGATTTTTCTGTTCCTATTTTTCTAATATATTATACCGATTACACATTATATTATCAATAATTAGAGAGAGCACACACTCAAATTCTTTATCCCATAAGGGGTGTTTGAGTGTAGCTTCAGGTTTGACCCTGAATTAAGCTTCTCCACCATTTTTCTTGATAATTTCTTCAGCAATACTCTTAGGCACTTGTGCATAGTGGTCAAATCGCATTGTGAATGTTCCACGACCTTGTGTTGCAGAACGTAATGAGGTTGCATAACCAAACATTTCAGATAAAGGAATGAATCCTTTAACGATTACGGCGTTTCCACGTTGAGTGGAACCTTCGATGTTTCCTCGACGTGCTGAGATATGACCCATGATGTCACCCATGTAATCTTCTGGAACTGTAACTTCAACAGCCATGACAGGTTCAAGGATAACAGCGCCAGCCTTTTTAGCAGCATTTTTAAGTGCTAATGACGCAGCTACTTTAAATGCAGTCTCATTTGAGTCGACATCGTGGTAAGAACCGTCATAAAGCTTAGCTTTAAAGTCAACTAATGGATAGCCCGCTAAGACACCATTGGCAAGTGACGCTTCTAAACCAGCTTTAACTGCTGGGATATATTCACGAGGAACAACCCCACCAACAACAGCATCTTCAAATTCAAAGCCTGAACCTTCTTCACCTGGAGTGAATTCGATCCATACGTGACCGTATTGACCTTTACCACCAGATTGACGAACGAATTTACCTTCGGACTCAACTTGTTTAGTGAATGTTTCACGGTAAGAAACTTGTGGTGCACCCACGTTAGCTTCTACTTTGAATTCACGTTTCATGCGGTCAACGATAATGTCTAAGTGTAACTCACCCATACCAGCGATGATTACTTCACCTGTTTCCTGATCTGTTTCAGCACGGAAAGTAGGATCTTCTTCAGCTAGTTTTTGGAGAGCCATTCCCATTTTATCCTGGTCAGCTTTAGATTTAGGTTCGATAGCCACTTGAATAACGGGCTCAGGGAATACCATAGATTCTAAAATAACTGGATGTTCTAAATCACATAAAGTATCACCAGTTGAAGTATCTTTTAATCCAACTGCAGCAGCGATGTCACCAGAAAATACTTCTGGAATCTCTTGACGAGAGTTCGCGTGCATTTGTAAAATACGTCCAACACGTTCACGAGAATCTTTAGTTGCATTCAAGATATATGAACCTGATTCCAATTTACCTGAGTAAACACGGAAGAAAGTTAAACGACCGACATAAGGGTCTGTCATAACTTTAAAGGCTAAAGCAGCGAATGGTTGATCATCGCCCGCTTGAATTTTAACTTCAGCTTCTGGATCTCTTTGTTTATGCCCAACAATGGCACGAACATCTAATGGTGATGGCAAGTAATCGACGACTGCATCAAGAAGTAATTGAACACCTTTGTTTTTAAAAGCAGAACCGACAAGTACAGGGTAAAATTCTACCGTCAACGTTGCTTTTCGGATTCCTTCTTTTAATTGTTTAACAGAGATTTCTTCTCCTTCAAGATATCGCATCATGAACTCTTCGTCCATTTCAGCAACGCCTTCAATTAATTTAGTGTGCCATTCATCAGCTAATTCTTTGTGATCTTCAGGAATTTCAATTTCTTCAATTTCAGTTCCCAAATCGTTTGAATACATGAAAGCTTTCATTTCAACTAAGTCGATAATACCTTTGAAATCATCTTCAGCACCAATTGGTAATTGGATCGGATGAGCATTGGCTTGTAAACGATCATGCAGTGTTTCGTTTGAATACAAGAAGTTCGCACCGATTTTATCCATTTTGTTTACGAAAACAATACGGGGTACGCCATAAGTTGTTGCTTGACGCCATACTGTTTCTGTTTGTGGTTCAACACCAGACTGTGCATCTAGTACAGCTACCGCTCCATCTAATACACGGAGTGAACGTTCAACTTCAACTGTGAAGTCTACGTGTCCCGGAGTATCGATAATGTTTACACGGTGGTTATGCCATTGAGCTGTTGTAGCAGCCGATGTGATTGTAATACCACGTTCTTGCTCTTGTGCCATCCAGTCCATTTGTGACGCACCTTCGTGAGTTTCACCAATTTTGTGGATTCGGCCAGTGTAATAAAGGATACGCTCAGTCGTTGTTGTTTTACCAGCATCGATATGCGCCATGATTCCAATATTACGTGTTTGTTGTAGAGGAAATTTTCTATTGGCCACTAATCATTACACCTCTCTTAAATAAAATTTGCTTCATGCTTAATGAAGCCGGAAATAGTGTCAGAATAATAATCTTTAACTGGATTTCTATCAAATAGAAATCCAGAAATGATTATCTTACCAACGGTAGTGAGCAAACGCTTTGTTCGCTTCTGCCATACGGTGGATTTCTTCACGCTTACGGACAGCAGCACCAGTGTTGTTTGCTGCATCCATGATTTCTTTAGCTAAGCGCTCGACCATCGTTTTTTCACCACGGAGACGTGCATAGTTAACTAACCAACGTAATGCTAAAGTTGTACGACGATCTGGACGTACTTCTACGGGCACTTGGTAGTTAGAACCTCCTACACGACGTGCTTTAACTTCTAATACGGGCATGATATTTTTTAGTGCTTGTTCATACACTTCAATTGGATCATTACCGGTTGTTTCTTTAATTTGATCAAATGCTTCATACAAAATCGTGGATGCTTTCCCACGTTTACCATCAACCATCAAGCGGTTGATTAAACGAGATACCAATTTACTATTGTACATTGGATCTGGCAATACATCACGTTTTGCAACAGGACCTTTACGAGGCATTCAAATTCCTCCTTTCGAGAGATTATATTTTTATAATTTTTAATTAATTTTTGTACCAGTGAATGTCAGCTTAATGATCAACTGTGCTTCACTATTATTATTTTGCTCGTTTTGTACCGTATTTAGAACGGCTTTGTTTACGGTCGGATACTCCAGCAGTGTCAAGAGCACCACGAATGACGTGATAACGTACACCCGGTAGGTCTTTTACTTTACCTCCACGGATAAGTACCACGCTGTGTTCTTGTAAGTTGTGTCCTTCACCCGGGATATATGCAGTAACTTCCATCATGTTAGATAAACGAACACGTGCATATTTACGTAACGCTGAGTTAGGTTTTTTAGGAGTCATTGTTCCAACACGTGTACAAACACCACGTTTTTGTGGAGAATATACCATTGTTTGTTTACGTTTTTGGGTGTTATACCCTCTATTCATAGCTGGTGCTTCGGATTTTTTTGCTTTTGCTTTACGAGGTTTACGGATCAATTGATTCATTGTAGGCATTTCATGTTTCCTCCCTTCATTAGTACTGACTTTCAATTTTTGTTTCTAGACCCACACTACCAGGCGGTTCATTTAAAAGCAAAAAAGAATAATCGCATCATATGCGGTTCAATTAACTTTCATAAACACTACCATAATATATGGTTATATGTTGCTCTTGCGCCCCAGTCAGAACGGCTGTTAACTCTTACGAGCTAGACGAATCTAGAGCAGGAATCTCTACACAAAAGCACATATAACATAATATCACGTGTAAATCAGAGTGTCAATAGCTTCTATTATTATTTCAAAAAAAGGAGTGACAGAGCAGCGCTGACTGCTCTATCTCCTAATTACGTTTTATTTTTTTGTATTTTCTGTTTGCGTTTTTTCGTCATTGATACTATAAACGTTTTCGCTGACGACGCCCACTTCTTTAGGCTTCATATCGTTATAGACTTTCATACCTGTTCCAGCCGGAATAGATTTACCTATAATAACATTTTCTTTCAAGCCAATGAGTGGATCGTTTTTCCCTCTGATCGCAGCATCTGTCAGGATACGTGTTGTTTCCTGGAAGGATGCGGCAGATAAGAAACTGTTTGTTTCAAGTGATGCTTTAGTGATACCTAATAATACTGAACGTGCTGTGGCAGGAAGTCCGCCTGATAATAACGTCTCTTTGTTTGCTTGTTTAAAGTCGTCTATATCGATCAAGCTACCTGGCAAGATGTTTGTATTCCCCGGATCGAGAACACGAACTTTTTGCAGCATCTGGCGAACCATTACTTCGATATGTTTATCGCCGATTTCTACCCCTTGACTACGGTAAGCGTATTGAACTTCTTTAAGCAAGTAGTTTTGTAATTTAAGAACATCACTAACTGCGAGCAGTTGTTTGGGATCGATCGAACCTTCGTTAAAGGCATCGCCACGCTCAATGAAGCTTCCTTCTTTGATACGCATACGTGCATTACTTGGCACGGTATACGTTCGTGTATCTGTTGCTCCTTTAACCGTGATCTCTTTCGTTCTCTCACCCTGTTTTTCATCGATTGAGATAATTTCGCCCGTTACTTCCGTAATGACGGCTTGTCCTTTAGGATGTCTTGCTTCAAATATCTCTTGAACACGAGGAAGACCCTGAGTGATATCATCACCGGCAACTCCCCCGGTATGGAACGTACGCATGGTCAACTGTGTGCCTGGTTCGCCGATAGACTGGGCAGCGATGGTTCCGACTGCTTCTCCAACTTCTACTGTGCGTCCCGTTGCCAGGTTACGTCCATAACATTTTTTACATACACCGTGTTTAGCGTTACAAGTAAATGCTGAACGAATGGTTACTTGTTCAATACCTGCTTCAACGATCGCTCTGGACAATCCTTCAGTGATCAAGTCATTCTCAGAAACCATAACTTCACCCGTTTTAGGATGTAGTACTGTTTTACGTGCATGTCTTCCGCTGATACGTTCTTCTAGTGGTTCAATGATCTCATTGCCGTCACGAATCGCTTCAACAACTAAACCACGTTTCGTACCACAATCTTCGTTACGGATAATAACGTCTTGTGCCACGTCAACCAAACGACGGGTAAGATAACCTGAGTCAGCCGTTTTAAGCGCTGTATCAGTCATACCTTTACGAGCTCCGTGAGTCGAGATAAACATTTCCAAAACGGATAAGCCTTCTCGGAAGTTCGATGTGATCGGCAGTTCCATGATTCGTCCACTTGGAGCAGCCATCAATCCACGCATGCCTGCTAACTGTGTAAAGTTAGAGATATTACCACGCGCTCCGGAATCACTCATCATGAAGATATTGTTGTGATTATCCAAAGTGGTCATCAAGTGTGCTTGAATCGTATCTTTTGTTTTCGTCCATACTTCAATGATCGAAGTGTAACGTTCTTCTTCCGTAATCAAACCACGGCGATGTGACGCATTGATGCGTTCTACTTGCTTATGCGCCTTCTCTAAGATTTCTTCCTTTTCTTCCAGGTGAGAAATATCAGAGATACCGACTGTGATACCAGATTTCGTCGAATATTTATAGCCTAAATTTTTCATCTTATCAAGCATTTTAGACGTTTCAGTTACTTGGAACTTTTTAAATACTTCAGCAATGATATTACTTAAATTTTTCTTTTTAAACGGTTCGACAAGAGGCATTTCGCTGATATGTTTTCTGATATCTGTACCATAAGGGACAAAATATTTATCAGGTGTTTTTACCTCAAGGTTTTCCATCGTTGGTTCATTTAAATAAGCGAATTCCTTGGGCATGATTTCGTTGAAAATCAATTTCCCGACTGTTGTAATCAAGAATTGCTCTTTTTGTTCATCGGTAAATGGTTTGTCAGGTAATGATGACGCATGTACCGCCACACGTGTATGCAAGTGAACATAGCCGGTTTGATAAGCTTGAACAGCTTCAGCAACACTTGACAATACCATTCCTTCTCCGATTTTCCCGTCCACTTCCATAGTCAGGTAATAGTTTCCTAAAACCATGTCCTGTGAAGGTGTTACAACGGGCTTGCCGTCTTTAGGGTTCAAGATGTTCTGAGCACCAAGCATCAGAATACGCGCTTCTGCCTGCGCTTCATCACTTAAAGGAACGTGAACAGCCATTTGGTCGCCATCGAAATCGGCGTTATAGGCTTCACAGACTAACGGGTGCAGACGGATCGCTTTACCTTCTACAAGAATAGGTTCAAAAGCTTGAATGCCTAATCGGTGCAAGGTAGGTGCGCGGTTCAGAAGAACGGGGTGTTCACGAATAACATCCTGTAAAACTGCCCAGACATCATCGTCCATACGCTCTACTTTGCGCTTGGCATTTTTAATGTTATTTGCGATCTCTCTTACAACTAACTCACGCATAACGAAAGGCTTGAATAATTCGATGGCCATTTCTTTCGGCAGGCCACACTGATACATTTTCAAGGTTGGTCCAACAACGATAACGGATCGGCCGGAATAGTCTACACGTTTACCCAGTAAGTTTTGACGGAAACGTCCTTGTTTCCCTTTCAACATATGAGACAACGATTTAAGCGGACGGTTACCTGGTCCAGTTACTGCACGCCCACGACGACCATTATCAACTAATGCATCGACAGCTTCCTGCAGCATACGTTTTTCGTTTTGAACAATAATATGAGGTGCACTTAAATCTAATAAACGTTTCAAACGGTTGTTACGGTTGATGACTCGACGATAAAGATCGTTCAAGTCACTTGTCGCAAAACGTCCACCTTCAAGTTGAACCATTGGTCTGATTTCAGGCGGGATGATTGGTACAACGTCCATGACCATCCATGACGGATCGTTCCCTGAATTTCTAAATGCTTCCAGGATATCTAAACGACGAATCGCACGTGTGCGTTTTTGACCGGAAGCTGTTTGAAGCAATTCTTTCAACTCTTTGGCTTCTTCTATTAGATCTACATTATTTAATAATGATTTAATGGCTTCGGCACCAATATCTGCCTGGAAAGATTTCCCATATTGTGCACGACGCTCACGGTATTCTCTTTCTGTCATTAATTGTTTTCTCTCGAGTGGTGTATCACCTGGATCGATGACAACATATGAAGCAAAATAAATGATTTCTTCCAGCGCGCGTGGTGACATGTCTAAAATCAGACCCATACGACTTGGGATCCCTTTAAAGTACCAGATATGCGTGACGGGTGCCGCTAATTCCAAATGTCCCATACGTTCTCTTCGGACTTTAGACTTTGTTACTTCGACCCCACAACGGTCACAAACGATGCCTTTATAATGAACACGTTTGTACTTACCGCAGGCACATTCGTAATCTTTTGATGGTCCAAATATTCTTTCACAGAATAAGCCATCTCTTTCTGGTTTCAATGTTCGATAATTAATTGTTTCTGGTTTTTTAACTTCTCCATAAGACCAACTACGGATCTTGTCTGGTGAAGCCAATCCAATCTGGATACTTTCAAATTTATTTACATCGATCAAAGGGGCTACCTCCCTTTTGTAGATTATGAAGCTGCCCTATTGCTTCACGTTTCTATTACTGATTTTCATGTAACTCATCGAGAGCCGATCATTCAACCGCGCTCTCGTTTACGCTACCTTATTTTCACTCTTGTTCTTGTTCTAGTTCGGCACGTGCGTTTTCTTCTTCAGCTTTTTTCTTAGCTTCTTCTGCACGTTTTTCATCTTGTTCTTTTTTCATTTTTTCTAAAGAGTCAATGTTTCCAAAATCATCATCTTCATCAGAATCTTCTAAATTGATTGCCTCTTTATTTATGTCTAAGACTTTCAGGTCCAGTCCCAATGATTGAAGCTCTTTGACAAGCACACGGAAAGATTCTGGAACACCTGGTTTAGGAATAGTTTCCCCTTTGACGATGGCTTCGTATGTTTTCACACGACCAACAACGTCATCTGATTTATATGTCAGGATTTCTTGCAAGGTATAAGCTGCTCCATATGCTTCAAGAGCCCAAACTTCCATCTCACCAAAACGTTGTCCACCAAATTGCGCTTTACCACCAAGTGGTTGTTGCGTAACAAGTGAATATGGTCCAGTAGAACGTGCATGCAGTTTATCGTCGACCATGTGTGCCAACTTGATATAGTACATGACTCCGACAGATATTCTGTTATCAAACGGTTCGCCTGTACGGCCATCGATCAGCACTGTTTTAGCGTCATCATCCATGCCTGCTTCTTTAATGGTTTCCCAGACATCTTCCTCTGATGCACCATCAAATACTGGCGAGGCAATATGAATACCTAATTTACGTGCAGCCATGCCCATATGAAGTTCAAGAACTTGTCCGATATTCATACGTGAAGGCACGCCAAGCGGGTTCAACATGATGTCGACCGGTGTGCCATCTGGCATAAACGGCATATCTTCCTCTGGTAAAATCAAAGATACAACACCTTTATTACCATGACGTCCAGCAAGCTTGTCTCCAACGTTGATTTTACGTTTTTGAACGATGAATACACGCACGAGATAGTTCACACCAGGAGATAATTCGTCCCCGGATTCACGTGTAAAGATCTTAACGTCATGAACAATACCGCCACTACCGTGTGAAACACGAAGAGACGTATCTCTTACTTCACGTGCTTTTTCACCGAAAATAGCATGCAGTAATTTTTCTTCTGCAGAAAGTTCTGATACTCCTTTAGGTGTTACTTTACCGACCAGGATGTCACCGTCGTGTACTTCTGCACCGATACGGATGATGCCGCGATCATCTAAGTTCTTAAGCGCATCGTCACCCACATTAGGTAGTTCACGAGTAATTTCCTCGGGTCCTAATTTTGTATCTCTCGCTTCTGATTCATGTTCTTCTATATGGATCGAAGTATATACATCATCTTTGACTAAACGTTCACTCATGATTATCGCATCTTCAAAGTTGTACCCATCGAATGTTGTAAAGGCGATCAGCGGGTTACGTCCAATAGCCATTTCGCCATTTTCCATAGAAGGCCCATCTGCTAAGATATCCCCTTTATCAACAACATCGCCATGGCGTGCTATAGCACGTTGATTGTACGAAGTTCCTGCATTTGATCGTTTAAATTTAGCTAATTGATATTTATCTAAAGCACCATCTTCACGTCTGACACGGATCTCTCTTGCATCCACGTACTCTACGTTACCTGAATTTTTAGCAATCACTGCCGCACCCGAATCTCGTGCCGCCGTGTATTCGATCCCTGTTCCTACGAGTGGTCCTTCTGGTTGAATCAAAGGAACCGCTTGACGCTGCATGTTTGCACCCATTAAAGCACGGTTGGAGTCATCGTTTTCCAAGAACGGAATACTTGCCGTCGCTACAGAAACAACCTGTTTAGGTGAGACATCCATGTAGTCTACTTTAGCTATTTCTATCTCTTCATTGTTATCTTTTGTACGCGCTAATACTAAATCATTAACAAATGACCCGTCTTCATTTAAAGGTGCATTCGCTTGGGCTACCACATATAGGTCCTCTACATCTGCAGTTAAATAATCGATTTGGTCAGTCACTCGACCCGTCTTCTTATCTACTCTACGGTAAGGTGTTTCGATGAAGCCAAATTCATTTATTTTTGCATAGGTTGAAAGACTGTTGATCAACCCGATGTTTGGTCCCTCAGGCGTTTCGATCGGACACATACGGCCATAGTGGGAATAATGGACGTCTCGTACTTCATAACCCGCACGGTCACGTGTTAATCCGCCGGGTCCCAAAGCAGATAGACGTCGTTTGTGGGTCAACTCACCTAGTGGGTTCGTTTGATCCATAAACTGAGACAGTTGAGACGAACCAAAGAATTCTTTGATCGACGCAACGACCGGACGGATGTTTACTAATTGTTGCGGTGTCGTCGTTGACGTGTCTTGTATAGACATACGCTCGCGTACAACACGTTCCATACGAGATAGACCAATACGGAACTGGTTTTGTAATAACTCTCCAACTGAACGGATACGTCTGTTTCCTAAGTGGTCAATGTCATCTGTTCCGCCAATACCTTCTTGTAGATTGAAGAAGTAGTTCATTGACGCAATCATATCGGCCGGAATAATATATTTGGTTTCTTTATCCGGATAAGCATTTCCAATGATGTGAACGACACGGACATTATCACTAGGAGAATAGACCTTGAACATTTGAAGTTCGATCGGTTCTGGCACAACACCGTCAGCTGAAGGATGGAGTGTGACATGATTCAATCCGTTATCGATACGCGG
This sequence comes from Alkalibacterium sp., assembly GCF_046484155.1. Classification (GTDB taxonomy): domain Bacteria; phylum Bacillota; class Bacilli; order Lactobacillales; family Carnobacteriaceae_A; genus Alkalibacterium. Next base: position 28,295 of record NZ_JAWOBT010000036.1, on the reverse strand, counting down.
ACCTAAGTCATTCATGAGTTCACGTGTAATGACGGTTCCTTCTTTAGCCAGTAATTCGCCTGTTTCACTATCTACAACAGCTTCTGCTAAAGTAAGTCCCATCAAACGGATTTTCAAGTCCATTTTTTTATTCATTTTATAACGACCGACACGTGCCAAGTCATAACGCTTAGGATCAAAGAAACGTGTGGTTAGTAAGCTGCGTGAAGAGTCCGCTGTTTTGGGTTCTCCCGGACGCAGACGCTCATACAGATCTTTCAATGCCTCTTCTACGCGAGAGTCTGACATGTTTTTATGAATATCTTTTTCCAGAGTCGCGGATAAGCTTTCGTTTTCGCCAAAGATATCCAGGATCTCATCATCTGATCCGAAACCTAGTGCACGAACAAGTACACTTAGCGGGATCTTACGCGTACGGTCAATCCGTACATTGGATAGTCCTTTAGAATCTGTTTCATATTCTAACCAAGCGCCTCGGTTAGGTATGACGGTCGAACCGAACCCTTCCATACCGTTCTTTTCAAGTTTCGGATGATAGTACACACCCGGTGAACGAACAAGTTGCGAAACGATAACACGTTCAGAACCGTTGATAATAAACGTTCCTTCTTCAGTCATCAGTGGGAAGTCGCCAAAGAACACTTCCTGCTCTTTTACTTCTCCTGTATCTTTGACCATTAAACGTAACTTTACATATAAAGGTGCCGAATAATTTGCATCGTGCTGTCTTGCTTCGTCTGTAGTATATTTTGGTTCCTGGAATTTATAGTCCGTAAAATCTAACGCTAGATTCCCAGAAAAGTCTTCAACAGGAGAGATATCTTTAAACATATCCTTAAGTCCTTCTTCTAGGAACCAATTATATGAATTAGTTTGAATTTCAATTAAGTTTGGAAGTTCTAATACTTCACTTATTCGTGAATAACTTCTACGTGTACGGTGCTTGCCGTATTTCACATCTTGGCCTGCCAACATCTTCACCCCTCGTTATTAATCACTAGTCGTCATATTCAAAAGCCATTGGTTCTGAAACGGAACATTTCCAGTAAAATGAACATTACAATTGCGTTACAAATATTACCATCCGTTTAAAAATTAGGGTTCCACCCTATTTTAGACCAAAAAAAATACAAAAGATTAGTGAAAGATACAGTCGCAATCATCACACATTCTTTTGTTTAGCTTCAAAAATCGCGTACGGACAATATTTCGCACGTGTTTCATTTTCATACTTTGTTTAGCGTCTACTAAGTCTATAGTAAAGAGGTTGGTAAGTCAAGGTCGAATTCGCTGTTAATACGGCTGCAAAAAAAGAATAACCTTTGCTTGTCAGAGCCAAAGGTTATTCTTTCCGTCAGAATTCTTATTTAAATGATTGTAAGACCCAGTAGCCTTTATCCAGACCGATGCGTTCCACGTTGCCAAACACATCATGCATTTTCTGTTCAGCGCTAGGCGCACCCTGTTTTTTTTGAATCACAATGATAAGGACACCTCGTTCAGCCAAGTGGTGATAGGCATCCGAGATGATTTGATGCACGACTTTTTTGCCTGCTCTTATCGGCGGGTTAGAAATCACGGCACCAAATGTCTGCTCTTTAACCTGTTCATATATGGAAGAAAGGTAAATCTCAACATTTTCGATCCCGTTTTCTGCAGCACTCTTTTTGGCCAGACTGATTGCTCGTTCATTGACATCCACCATCTGAACGGTCAATCCCGGATAGGCTTTAGCCAGCGACAAGCCTATCGGTCCATACCCACACCCCATGTCCAGTACTTTTTCATTTGGAAAAACAGCTGGGTCGATGGTCTCGATCAACACTTGTGACCCAAAATCGACGCGATCTTTGGAGAAAACGCCTGAATCTGTATATAACTTCAATTTATTGCCTTTTAAATTCACTTCAAAATTCTTTTCATTCTCTTTTGCATTCGGCCGAGATGTGAAATAATGATCCGTCATTGTATAGAGCCTCTTTCCGTTAGAACTTTTCTCTTCCAGTATACTATGCTAAAAGCTTTATCACAACGGATACTCGTTTCATTTCTTCTATATGCTTTGGACTTAATCTTCTTCCGTTTCTTGTTTCGGCAACAACTGATTCAGGACGATACCTACGATGGCACTGAGAGCCGTTCCTGACAAGGTTATAAAACCTGCGATGTCAAACACCGCGCCGCCCAAGCCGATTACCAGCATTGAACTGGCAATAACCAGGTTTCTGGACTGATTGAAGTCTACTTTATCTTCGATCATGACTTTTAGTCCATTACTCGCGATGACCCCGTATAACAGGATAGACATCCCGCCAAGCACTGCCCCTGGGATGGTTGATATGAGTGCCGTGAACTTACCCATAAAACTTAAGGTGATGGCAATGAAGGCAGCATTTCTTATGACTGAAACGGAGGCTACGCGTGTCATACCTATGACGCCTGTATTTTCTCCGTAGGTTGTATTGGCAGGTCCTCCGAAAAAGGCTGATACGGCAGTTGCTGCGCCATCACCGATCAAGGTGCGTTTCAGACCGGGTTCTTTTAAAAATTCTCTGTCACAAATTTTCCCTAAAACCGTGTGATCGCCAACATGTTCAGCCACAGTGACTAACACGATCGGCAGGATCGCCCAGGCTTCTGGTCCGAAGTAAAACGAATAATTGTTAAAGGTGTCCGTTTCAAACGGGAGATACAATTCCGGCAAAGCGAACCACTGTGCTTGTGCTACCACGGTGAAATCGACGATCCCCAGAAGCATCGACAGGATGTACCCTCCGACTATGCCTGTTAAGAAAGGAATGATTTTCATAAATCCTTTGGCTGAGGTATTAACGAACGCTGTAATTAAAAAGGTCGAAACGGCAACTAGAATCGTTCGCCAGTCGGAATTCATAACGAAGCCGGCACTTTGTACAGCATTACTGGCCAAGCCCAACCCGATCACCATGATCATTGGTCCAATGACGATCGGAGGCAAAATGGTATCCACCCAAGCCGTTCCAGTGAATCGTATGATCCCCGCGATAATGATATAAAGCAGCCCGACCATGATGACGCCCGTCTGCGCGGCGCTGATGTCCCCGCCCATTTGTTCGATCGCTATCTGCATCGCGGCGATATAGGCAAATGACGACCCGAGATAGACCGGGACTTTCGCTCTTGTTGCTATCTGATAAATGATCGTACCGACCCCACTTGCTAAAAGTGCAACGGAGACGGGCATGTTAAGCAGTACAGGGACGAGTATCGTTGCCCCGAACATTGCGAACACGTGCTGTAAACTTAAAAACAATCCCGTAAACAGCTTCGGTTTATCCTCCACGTCTAATATTAACGGTCGTTGTATAACTGCCATAATTCATCATCCCTCTTCCTTATTTTTGGGCATAAAAAAATGCCCTTTTCATTGTGCAAAAGGACCTCTAGGTAAGATGGATGCTAATCCTGCATTAAGAATAACTGTCTTCACGTTATTTACACGTGCAGCATACTCCCAAGCCTGTTAGCTTATGAATTTTTTCCATCCTTTTTTATCTCTCTGGATAAAATTAAAGGAATTTTGCTTTCACTTAGTTTACCAAGTGTCTCACGTTAATGCAAGACTAATTTCATTTCCCCCTGCATTGTTTTCTTGAATGGGGTTTACTTTCAAGAGAACGTATTAGTATACTAGATATAATACATCACTAGGAAGAGGTCTACTTAAAATGAATACCCCCTCAAAGAGTTTGAAGCACTGGCTGGTTTTAGCTGTAAGCTGCGGCATGTCGGCCAGTTCGATCGGACTAACGATGAACGTCATCGGTGTCTTTTATACGCCTGTTTCTCAAGATTTAGATGTTTACCGAGGTACCTTTGCCATGCACGCCACCTTATCATCCATTGCCCTAGCCGTTACAGCTTTATTCTTCGCCCCACTTGTTTATCGCTTCGGGTGGAAAAAGATCATCGCTACCGGTATGGCTCTCGCTTCTTTATCAACCATCGCAATGGCGTTTACGACCCAGATGTGGATCTTTTACCTGCTCGGTACACTTCGAGGCATAGGCGCCGGCCTTTATTCCATGGTCCCCTTATCTATCATTGTAAATAATTGGTTTGAGAAGAAAAAAGGTTTTGCCATGAGTCTTTCTTTCGGTTTCAGCGGTATTGCGGGCGCTATTTTCTCTCCAATATTCACTGCACTGATCAGTTCATTCGGCTGGGAGAACGGCTTCATCGCTATGGGGCTGGCCATGATTGTATTGGCATTACCCGCCATTCTTTATCGTTATTCTCTTGATCCCAAAGATGAAGGCCTTCTCCCCTATGGCCATGACGATTCAGAAGACGCCAGTGAACGTCTAATCAAAAAACCAAACTGGCTCAATTTTTCTTATACGAACATAGCCTTTATGCTGATTTTTCTGATTGCTTTTTCACACGCTTCGATCGCAGGAATTTCACAGCACTTGCCCGGTTTCGCAGAATCAATTTTTTTGTCTGAACAAGTCGGCGGGGTTATGTTATCTGCCGTCATGATCGGAAATATTACATTTAAACTTATTTTTGGATCCTTAAGCGATTATTTGGGCGTAGTCAATGCCAGTATCATCATGATCATTTCGAATGTGGTGAGCATTGTCATGCTTCTGACTCTGTCAAATGTCTACCTCCTTATCTTCAGTGCCTTTTTATTCGGTACCGTCTTCACTATTCCTGCTGTAGCCTTACCGCTTTTAACGACAGAATTTTTTGGAAAAGAATTATACGTCAGGATCTACCCTATCCTTTCGTTTTCAGCCGGCTTAGGCGTCGCTTTATCTATGACTTTAGTTGGCTACGCTTATGACTTTACAGGTTCCTATATTCTGGCTTTCACTATCGCGCTTGTCTTTCATGCGGTGAACATCCCCTTGCTCTTTGTGGCACAGAAACACTCTTTAAAACGAGCTTGAAAACGGCAAGGCAAAACATGTCAAGCTCAGCAATCCACCTGACACAATTGGTCTGTTAATCATATAGCCTGTCCTTAGAAATTGAGATGATCACCCCGGACAGTTCATTTTCGCTATCACTCAGCTTAATCTGTTCCTTCTACAATTAATAAACCGAACTTGGGCGTGCTTAGCACCGCTCACCGTTTTTTTCTTCCGAGTGTGCCGAACTTGGGCGTGCTTAGCACCACTCGCCGTTTTTTTCTCCCGAGTGTGCCGAACTTGGGCGTGCTTAGCACCACTCACTGCTTTTTTCTCCTGAGTGTGCCGATGCCAGCACTCTTGAAATACCCATACGTAAGAACTAGATGATCCATGCTTTAAAGAAGAGTGATTAATCAGAAAAAGGCCAGGACATGATGTCCTGGCCTTTTTTCATGTAATCGTAATTAGTTATGTAGCTGACTGACTGTTTCTCGCTTGAGAGATGACAGCATCGATGACGATGACCACACCAAGCAAAACGGAGACCGACTTTTCGTCATGAATGATTATTTCATAGGCGTCTCCCCATGACAGCCACTTCTTATTGATATCCGCGATCACTTTGTCGCCTTCTTTGATGACATAATCATGAGCCATCACCGAACCTTCAATATGCCAGTCCGGTCCAAGGATAGCGTAGTTGTTTTTGAAGAGAGCCCATTCTTTTTTCACCGTAGCAACTTTCTCTCCGTCTTGATACAGATCGAATTCCGGCAATAAATGCCATAACTTTTGCTCGATATACAGTTGTTCCTCATTCTGCTGATTAAACAGCCTCAATTTCTTCGCGAAGGTCAAAAACTCTCCTTCAACATAATACACATCACGTTCCACGTCATCTTTGATCGTAAAATGATCTTTGAACGACCAGACCTTTTGCTTGATATATAAACGCATATGTTCCTCCTATAGTTGTAGTTGAGATTGTGCTCGTTGATAGTTGACCCGAGCTGAGACATTGGCAACTAGACCTAATGAAACAGATAGTACCATTAGACTGGATCCTCCGTAACTGACGAACGGAAAAGTCACACCGGTGATCGGCATTAAACCAACGACACCCATGAGATTAATGAGCGATTGAATAAGGAACATGGATGCGATACCGATACTCAATAACGAGTTAAATGCACTCTTCGACCGAATAGCTGTCAGAATCATACGTGAAACCATCAGCGAAAACAGGGATAAGAGAATAAAAATACCAAGCAAACCAAATTCTTCTCCGATGATCGCCACGATAAAGTCTGTATAAGGGAAAGGTAGGTACCCAGTCTTTTGGATACTGTTACCAAATCCCACGCCAAACAGCCCGCCTTGACTTAAGGCATAATAGGAGTTTACCAGCTGCAAGCCAGCCCCTTCCGCTAGTTCAAACGGATCCCAGAATCCTAAGAAGCGTTTATACCGGTACTCGTCAAGAAAGAACAGATCGGTTCCGAACGTTCTGATCAGTTGTGTGAGGCCGAAAAGACTACTCACTCCAAAGAATCCGAATCCAAATCCCAGCTTAGGTGACACACCGCTTGCAAAAATCATGATAGCGGCAATTATAACAATAATGAATGAAGATCCCGTGTCAGGCTGAATGTATATGGAAAAAACGATCCCCACTACTAATATCAAAGGCGCAACAATCGCCTTAAAGAAATCTTCATTGATCAGCTTCTGCTTTTTCGAAAGAATATAGGCTAAATACCAGATAACCATGAACTTCGTGAATTCAGCAGGCTGAATGTTGATAAACGGGGTTTCGATCCAGCGCTTTGCTCCGTATATCTCTCTTCCGAAAATAAGAAGAAAAACAAGCGAAACAAAGGTTAAGGCTGTTCCAAACATTACAAACTTCTTCTTTCTCATTATTTCAAGAGGAAAAAACAATGCTATCGTGAACAGCACATAAGACATACCAACAAAGATGGCTTGTCTAGGTAAATAATGATGCGGATTATCATACATGTTTAATGCACTGTAGCTACTCGCACTATAAATCATGATAATGCTGAATAGCGTCAGAGCAAGATAGGGTAGCACTAGATATTTATCAACATATTTTATCCTATTTTTTAACATAAAGTCACTCCTTTCCTTCGTATCTTACGAGGTTCCCGGATAAAAATCTTCACCTTCGCCCGAGAAGAAGTAAGATTTATGATGATAACGCATGGACATGATCAAGCCTATTCCCATCATATTTCCAAGCAGAGATGACCCTCCTTGAGAAACAAACGGCAAAGGAATACCCGTGACTGGCAGTAAGCCGATATTCATTCCGATATTCTCCAGCACGTGAAAAGCGATCATCATAATGACCCCCGTGGCGATGTAAGCGTAAAATTCATTTCTCGTATCGTAGACCACTTTAATCATATGATACACAAGGACAAAGTAAATGAAAATAAGGAATGACCCACCTGCGAAACCGAAATTTTCACCGATGGTCGTAAAAATCATATCTGACTCTCGGACAGGAACATAGACCTCACTCACACCAAACCCTTTACCAAATACGCCCCCCGAACCGATAGACTTAAATGCCTGCGTCACTTGATAGGTCGCATCTGTTGAGCCCTGATGCGGATTCAACCAAGTATCGATCCGTGCAAATTGATAAGGTTTGAACAAACCTGTAGCAAGTAACAGGTCACGGTTGTAGACGGCTAACACTATGAGCGTTAGCCCTATTGTAGAAATAACCAGGAAAATGGGTAACAGGATTTGCCATTTTATTCCCGATAGCAGCACGACACCAACGAGGATCGCCATATATACCAAACCTGTTCCCAAGTCATTTTGCATGAAGACCAAAATGAGTGGTAATGAAGAATATAAAAACAATTTCCCCATTAAGAGAAAATCACTGGAATAGTCTCGCACTTGATAGGTACTGTTATGTTTCGTCACTGTTTTGGCCAGCATCAGAATGTAGGGGATTTTTACAAATTCTGAAGGTTGAAGGGTGCCTAACGGGCCAATGCGCACCCAGGATTTCCCTCCAGTACTCATCGCCATATTTCGGTCATAAAGTATGAGTGTCAAGACCAGCGCGACAATCCCCATGATATATAAATAACTCGTCATCTTCCATAATTGTTCTGAATCAAACTGCATGAGCACAAGAGCGGCTATCGTTCCTAATCCGTACCACAAGATTTGACGCAACGTCATACTTATTGGGGCACCTTGAATCATTACCGTCGTAGAATATATGGAAACGATACTTATGATAGCTAACAACATGACTGATAGAATTATGCCGTAATCAATACGTTGCGGGTATTTATTGTCATTCATTTTCTTCTTCCTTTCTTAGTGAAACGATCGATTCTGGTAAGCCTTAGGGAAAACCCTATTCAATGACACATTCTATCAGATATTCGGTCTGATTCCTACTTTATAACGGAAATGACACAAAAGTGTAGAACAAAAAAACCCCTTTGCTATAAAGGTACTCCTTATAGCAAAGGGATTCAATGTGTTTAGGTTAAATGGAATTATTTAACTTCTACAGAAGCGCCAGCTTCTTCTAATTTAGCTTTCATTTCTTCTGCATCTTCTTTAGAAATACTTTCTTTAATTGCGGCAGGTGCGCCATCTACTAATGCTTTAGCTTCTTTCAAGCCTAAGCCAGTAACTTCACGAACTGCTTTGATAACTTTAATTTTTGCTGAACCTACACTTGTTAATTCAACAGTGAATTCTGTTTGTTCTTCTTCTGCAGCTGCTGCTCCTGCTGCTGCAACTGGTGCTGCTGCTTCAACGCCGAATTCTTCTTCAATTGCACTTACTAAGTCGTTTAATTCTACGACAGTTGACTCTTTCAAGTCAGCAATGATCTTTTCAATATCTAATGCCATTTTTGTTTTCCTCCATTTGTAGTTTAAATTAGTTTTTTTAACCGGCTATACAAAAGCATAGCTGTAAATCAGTCGAATAGACTGCTTTATGCAGCTTCTTCTTCTTCTTTCTTCTCTGCAACAGCTTTGATTGCCAAGGCTGTGTTTCGAATAGGTGCTTGAAGTACAGATAATAGCATAGAAAGTAACCCGTCTCTGCTTGGTAGTTTAGCAATTTTGTTGATTTGGTCAACACTTGCCACTTTACCTTCTAATACGCCACCTTTAATTTCTAAAGCTTCTGCTGTTTTAGCAAATTCTGCGATGATCTTTGCAGGGGCAACCACTTCTTCGTTACTGAATGCTACAGCTGTAGGTCCTTTAAAGATATCTACTAACTCTGACAATTCAGCAGCTTCTGCAGCACGACGAAGCATAGTGTTTTTCAATACACGGATTTCAATTCCTGATTCACGCAATTGTTTACGTAACTCAGTCATTTGTTCCACTGTTAAACCACGATAGTCAAAAACTATGACAGCTTCAGCGTCTTGAAATTTTTTCGTAATATCATTGACGACCTCTTCTTTTTTTGCAATGACATTTGCTTTACTCATTGATATTTCACCTCCTGATCGATTGATATGAGGGTCTGATTTCACTTACATTCCAAAAAGAATTTATCGCACAAAAAAACCCCATGTCACCGTAGACATAGAGGGATCATAGTTGATTAATGTAATCACATGTGTCCTCGGTATGGTATTAAGGCCTGAGCCACATACTGTCTTCGGTATTATCCGGTAATAGTAACCCACTACCTTCATTTATCAATGCATATTTAATTAAAGTTATTTCCTTGACCTGAGTAAGTATAGCAAGCTATCTTATGCAGGTCAAGAGAAATTAAACTTTTTTATTTAAGAACTGAACTTGGGTCTACTTTTACGCCAGGACCAAACGTGCTTGCTATTGCCATGTTTTTAATGTAAACACCTTTAGAACTTGCAGGTTTAGCTTTTACAATAACATCATGCAATGCAGCTAAGTTTTCTTGTAATTTTTCAAGATCAAATGATACTTTACCGATCGGTACGTGTACATTTGACTGACGGTCGACACGGTATGTGACTTGACCAGCTTTGATGTCATTAACAGCTTTTGCTACATCTGGTGTAACTGTTCCTGTTTTAGGGTTAGGCATTAATCCTTTAGGTCCTAACACACGACCCAATTTCCCTACTTCAGCCATCATATCTGGAGCTGCAACAACTACGTCAAAGTCTAACCATCCACCTTGAACTTTTTCTACTAGGTCGCTGTCGCCAACGTAATCTGCGCCTGCTTCTTCAGCAGCTTTAGCAGCATCGCCTTTTGCGAAAACAATAACCGTTTGAGTTTTACCTGTTCCGTGTGGTAATACCATTGCGCCACGAATCTGTTGATCCGCTTGTTTAGGATCTACACCTAATCTGTAAGCCACTTCAATACTAGCGTCGAAGTTAGAGTAGTCTAGTTCTTTAACTAATTTTAAAGCTTCAGTTGCATCATATTTATTTTCTCTGTCTACTTTTTCTAAAGCAGCTAAGAATTTTTTGCTTTTTTTCGCCATAATTTTTTCCTCCTTATTGTGGTATTAACGGTTTGACCTCCCACTTGATCTCCGCACTTGAAGGTATTGACTAAGCCGATACCTTCAGTTCCATTTAAAGTCATCTCTAAATGATTGGATGCGGAGTCAGCAAGCAATGAGATTGTCTAATTAACCTTTGACAGTGAATCCCATGCTACGTGCTGTACCTTCAACCATGCGCATTGCTGCTTCAACACTAGCTGCGTTTAGGTCTTCCATTTTTGTTTCAGCAATTTCTCTAACTTGATCGCTTGTAACAGATGCCACTTTTTTAGTGTTTGGTTCGCCAGAACCAGACTCAACGCCAGCTGCTTTTTTAAGTAATACTGCTGCAGGTGGTGTTTTAGTGATAAATGTGAATGAACGATCTTCATAAACAGAAATAACTACAGGAATGATCATACCTGCCTGGTCAGCTGTACGAGCGTTAAACTCCTTACAGAATCCCATAATGTTTACTTGAGCTTGTCCTAATGCCGGACCTACTGGGGGTGCTGGATTAGCTTTCCCTGCGGGTATTTGTAATTTTACGATCTTGACTACTTTTTTTGCCACGAGACATACCTCCTTGATTTTGTGTCCGTGAGTGGTTAAATGAGGTTTCAATTTTCCTCTCCCACTATGTTTCTACCCCTTTACACTGAAAAAGTGTATAAAGCGCACTTGTAAATATTACCATACTTTAATAGATTAAGCAATATTGCTTAATCTATTTTTGAGATTTGATTGTAATCCAGTTCTGTATTCGTTTCTCTACCGAACATTTCTATCGATGCTTTAATTTTACCTTTTTCAGTTTCGAGCGCTGTTACATTTCCTTCCATGCCAGCAAAGGCCCCGTCATTGATTTTGATACGTTCGCCGATTTCCAGGTCCATTTCCACTTTACGCGGATTAATACCCATACTACGGAGAATTTGATCCATCTCTTCAGGTAACAAAGGTGCGGGCTTGCTCCCTGCGCCGTGTGACCCTACAAAGCCTGTTACTCCCGGTGTATTTCTCACGATATACCAGGCTTCATCTGACATGATCATTTCAACTAATACATAACCAGGGAACGTTTTTTCCATTTCCGTTTTTGTTTTGCCATCTTTTTCTTGGGTTTTTTCTTCTTCAGGTATCAACACTTGCAGGATATTATGTTCCATATTCATGCTTTGCGCCCGAGATTCCAAGTTTTGTTTCACTTTATTTTCATAACCTGAATACGCCTGTAAGACATACCACGCTTTTGAAGTTTCTAATTCTTCCATGTTCGAATTCATTTTTGACTCCTTTTTTCCTGTTTTTTTGTATTAAAAAAACCTTCTTCGCGTGCTGCGAAAGAGAAGGTTTTTATCGGTTCTCGTAATGTAGTATAGCACGAAGCCTTAATGAATTCTACTTATTTTAGCTTTTGTCACATTAAATTCAACGAAAAAGTAATGACAGAGTCAACAGCATAGAAGAAAATGCCAAAGAATATCATGACACCAAATACAGTTAATGTATTTTTTTTCATGGCTCCTTTTGTAGGCCAGGTTGTTTCTTTTAATTCATGCTTAACTTCACCTAAAAACGTTTTGACTTTATTCATGTATTTCTCCTTCCGCTTTCATTTCACTCGCCTTTATTTTGTTTCTCTGTGCAATGTGTGTTTTTTACAATAACGACAGTATTTTTTTATTTCTAAACGCTCTGTACGAGTTTTATCGCCTACTTCTTTAGAGTAGTTTCGTGATCCACATTCCGTACAGGCTAATGCTAATTTTTTTTTCATTGGTTTATCCTCGCTTTTCGCATTACATATCTAAATTTATCCGGTATCCTTTACACTTTAACATCTATATGAAAGACTGTCAATTCAGTCTATTCTACTTTCTCAAAAGATTCATCTGTAATTTCCACTCGGTCAAAGACATTATCTGAAGCGTACACTTCTTTATCTTTCGTTACATAGATGACGTCTACACCCGGCATCTCATTAATATAGACAAGTCCCTCTTCCACTCCCTTCGAAAAAGCAATGTTCGCTATCGCATCTGCATCCATCGCATTGTCTGCAATGATGCTGATACCGGATATATTGTTTTCGACAGGAAAACCTGTTGCCGGGTTCATTAAGTGGTGATAAGACTTTCCATCCACTTCGATATTGCGTTCATAGATGCCTGACGTTACAATCGCGCTGTCTGCAAGATCGATCATTCCGAGTATGGCGCCACGTTCACCATAAGGATCTTGAATCCCCACACGCCAAGGTTCATCTTCACCTCGCGTACTGTTACCCACGACTACGATATCCCCGCCTAAATCGATGATCGCGGTATTCACGTCTTCTGCTTTCAGCACCCGTGCAGCCTCATCGGTAATATAACCTTTGGCAATCGCGCCCAAGTCAATTTTCATTCCTTCTTCTTGAAGAAAAATGGTCTGGTCTTCTTCGTTTAACTCAACTAAGTTGTAGTCAACGACATCTAATATGGCATCTAATTCATCCTGGTCAGGGACAGCTGCGTCTTCCTGTCCGATATTCCATAAACTCGTCACTGCTCCAATGGTCGGGTCAAATTTCCCATCGGATTCTTCCGCATAATAAAGAGCGCGCTCCATCACGTGAAAGACTTCTTCAGACACTTCTACCGGCGCTATTCCTGCTTGACGGTTCACTTCTGAAATTTCGGAATCTTCTTTCTGCATCGCAAACCACTCATCAAGTTCTGTGACACGTTCAAAAGCCAGATCCAAGGCCCCTTCTTGCCCTTCATTGTATACTTTAATGCTTGCAACTGTTCCAAGTAAAAATTCCGTGCGTTCAATGGGTCTCTCAGCCAGTCCTCTTGGGTCCTGTTCTTCACAAGCACTTAAAAATAACGTGAAAAGAGGTAGCCCTATCAAGGCAAAAGCCATGTTATTGCGCTTTTTCATTATCCATTATCCTTCCCATTCATTTTCTCTGTATATATTACCCGAAAAGCACTATTATGTCTACGTTTTCACAAGATTGGATCTGGTTTAATATTTTTTTAGTGACCGTAGTAACTTGGCTCTATTTGTGGCAAACTATAGCTATTACAAGTATGTGTGGAAAAGAAGGGATTTTTATGAATCGCACCCAAAAAATGATCTATATTTCGCTGCTTTCCGCCCAAGCTGTTATCTTGGGTTTGATCGAACGCAGCATTCCTTTCCCTTTCGCCTTTGCACCCGGTGCAAAGTTGGGAATAGCTAATCTAATAATCATCATCGCCATCTATACGCTTCCTTTTAAAGATAGTTTTACAGTGGTTTGGATGCGGCTCTTAATGACGACGTTACTCGGAGGCACTCTTTCAACCTTTCTTTACAGTGCTGCCGGGGCACTCCTTAGTTATTTCGGGATGCTGTTCGTCAAGTTCTTTGGAGGAAAACACGTCAGCATTATCGGCGTGAGTGCCACGGGCGGCATCCTGCATAACCTGGGGCAGCTGCTCGTTGCGAGTAGTATCGCCCAAACGTGGACCGTCCTCTTATACCTTCCCGTCCTGTCTTCGGTAGGCATCCTGTCGGGGATAGCTATCGGGATCGCAGCTAACTTCCTGATGGAGCATGTGTCGACCATCCAGCGCTTCAGAGAAATGCATGAGGGGGAAAAAGAACTGAATCAGCAGAGATAGCACCAAAATAAAAAAAGCCCGAGAGGCTTTTTTATTTTGACTAGAAACTATTCAATGAATACAGGATCATTATAAACGTTTGCTCTATTTTTGTTCCATTATATAAAATGCTTACGGTACTTCTCAGTACACCGGTGCTTGGCATTCAAAACTTTTTCCCTAGAACAATTTAAGTCTTCTGCGATTTCATCACAGGAATATCCCAAAAAGCAGTTAAGACATACCTCTTTCTCGAAAGAAGACAAATATTTTATGTATTCTTCCATTGTCTCATTAACAATTGGTTTATCTTCCGGTTGGAGAGCTTTAGAAGGACCCACCAGTTGATAGCCGTTTTCTTCCAAGACTCCCTCCAAAGATAAAGAGTCTTTAAATGATTTTCTTTTTATTGCATTGCTCCACCTGATCAATCGATTAAAATGATTGTCTAGAGACAAACAAACATATTGATTAAAGCTCATTCCTCTGTCAAGTTCATATTTTTCAATGGACTCCACTAGAACCAGGCACGCTTCCTGATACAAGTCTTCGCGTTCATATCCTTTGATGAACCGTCGATATGTCGACTTTCTCAATAAGGATTCACACCGTTCTAAAAGTTCTGGAAAAACTGAATCATTTCCTGATCGAATTTGCAGAATCAATGCATCCACTACTGGATCACTGATATCTTTGTATGTTTTCTTTGTCTGTGGCTCTTCTTTTTCTGTATAAAGTTGCATCCTCTCTTCTCCCTCTGATTATTGTTTTTTAGCAATAACAGAACAGCACATTTAAGGCAGTCATTTTGCATTCTTTGAAAGCGTTTCATTTTATTATACTTACTTTTTAATCTTTAAGTCATTAATTTTTTTGCCATTATGAGTAAATTCTAATTAAAAACGAAAAAAACCGACCAAAATGACATAATTAGTCATAATTGAGTCGGCTTGATTAAATTAGTACTTATTTATTACGTGTTTTTTTTACCATATCAAAATATAACGCTTCGAGTCTCTTGCGGTCTTCCTCTTTCAGAGGGGAGTTGCGCGTCTTCGTCTGCATGCGGTACACGGCGCTGTCGATGGCGATGTTCTTTTTTGCCTGTTTGATGTCCTTATACAGCTCATTCGCAGATTTACGGGTGGCGCCTTTTTGAAATATGATCCACTGCTCCGCCAGGTCCGAGGTCGCGACCTGTACCTGCGTGATGAGCAGATTTTCATCGCCGACTGCTTTTTCGATAAAACTGTCGGCAGTCTCACCTTCTTTTGTAAAAATCACAGCGACATCGAATTTGTCATAACGCTGCGTAATACCGGGAACCAGCTGCGCATCAAAGACGATACGGATCTCTATGCCTTCGTACTTGGCATAGTTACTCAGTTCATGTAATAGCAGATCCCTGGCATCTGCCATTTTATCCTGGTGTTTCAATTTCACTAATTCAGGCCAGGCGCCGATCATGTTGTACCCGTCCACATACAGCAGTTCTTTTTTCACTTAACTCCCCTCCTCTCAGTTGTTTTCATAAAAGGGTTACAGTGCATTTCGTTTTCTAAACACTTCGTACATCAACAAACTCGATGCCACACCCGCATTTAAACTTTGAACGTCGCCAACCATTGGGATAGATAAGGTTTCATCCACCTTCTCTTTCACTAAGCGGGAAATCCCTTTCCCTTCACTCCCAATGACGAGTCCGATCGGTGAAGAGACTTCCCAATACCGGTAGTCTTTCCCTTTCATATCTGTACCGAATATCCATAAACCACGGTCTTTGAGTTCATCTATCGTTTGTGCCATGTTTGTCACGCGAGCGACAAGGACATGTTCGATCGCTCCTGCTGAAGCTTTAGCTACTGTAGAGGTCAACCCGACTGCCCTGCGCTTGGGAATGATGACGCCATGTACCCCGCTTGCATCAGCTGTCCTCAAAATAGACCCCAGATTATGCGGATCTTCAATGCCGTCCAGGAGTATGAAGAAAGGTTCTTCATTTTTCGCCTTGGCTTTTTCGAACAGATCATCTAAAGTGGCGTAATTGACTGGACTTGCGGCCAGTACCAATCCCTGGTGATTCCCACCATCAGACAAGTGGTCCAGTTTGGACTTGGGAACAAAAGACAGCTGTACTTTTCTCTTTTTCGCTTCATTGAGTACTTTAGTGATTTTATTATCTGTCAAACCGTCCTGAACGAACAATTTATTCACATCACGTTCAGACTTCAAGGTTTCCAGCACCGGGTTTCTTCCATATACCATTTCATCGTCTGCAATAGACGTCTCCAGCTGTTTATCAGTTTCCTCTTTTTCGTTGTAGTTTTCTCGTTTTTTTATCGCCATGTTTCAAGCTCCTTTCTCTTTAAATCTTTTCAATTTCTTTGATGCACCACGTCATCAGCTCACGCAGTCTTTCGGTCTGATCTGTTAAAAATAAAAAGCCGATCAGCGCCTCAAACCCAGTCGACCGACTGTAGGTCGTGGAGTCTGTATTTTTCGCTTTTGAATAACTCTTTGCATTGCGACCTCGTTTATAATAATTCAGTTCTTCTTCGGTGAGCACATGCTGTTCCATCATCTTTCCCACAAGGTAAGCTTGAGCATTTGCTGAAACATAGGACGTGGCAGAAACATGCAGCCGGTTGGGGTTGGTTTTGCCTGTATAGATAAGGTGCTCCCTTACCGCTTGTTCATACACAGCATCACCCATGTAAGCCAGTGCCAAACCGTTTAACAGTTTAGGATCCACAGATTTACTCATCCTATCCTCCTCGTTTCCAGCGTATGCCTTGAGGGGTGTCTTCCAGTAGGATATTTTGTTCTTTCAGGAGATCACGAATCTCATCTGCTCGCTGGAAGTTGCGTTCTTTGCGAGCTGTTTCTCTTTCTTCGATCAGTTTTTCAACATCGTCATCAAGCAGCTCTTCAGAGATCTTTAAGGTTATGCCAAAGACATACATGAACTCTTCGATAAGCTCCAAGGCGCGTTCAAGAACTTTTCTGGAGACATCCGCTGCCTCCATATAACGGTTAATGAAACGGATAAGGTCATAAACTACCGTGATCCCATTTTCTGCCTGGAAATCATCATCCATATGTTTGATGAAATCCGCTCTATACGCTTCGAGCTGCTGCAAGTCACCGGAGTCTGTATCGCGTGTTGCTTGCGCCTGGTCCAAACGGTGAGAGGCATTGAAATAAGCGGTCTCGATGCGGTTCAAGTTAGTCTTGGCTTCTTCTATCGCATCAATGGAATAATTGATCGGACGACGATAATGAGCTGTCGCCATAAAGAAACGCAGGGCTTTTGGATCATGTCTTTCACGCAAGTCTTTGATCAATACCACATTCCCAATGGACTTGCTCATTTTTTCATCATTCATCGTTACGAAGCCATTATGCATCCAATAATTTGCGAACGTTTGATGCGTTTTCGCCTCTGACTGGGCGATTTCATTTTCGTGATGTGGAAAAGCCAAGTCTTGACCGCCAGCATGTATATCTATCGTGTCACCTAGGTATTTTGTGGCCATAACAGAACACTCGATATGCCAGCCGGGTCTGCCCTTACCCCAAGGAGAATCCCAGCTGATTTCGCCTTCTTTGGCTGCTTTCCATAAAGCGAAGTCGATCGGGTCTTCTTTTTTATCTGTTTCATCACCCACCCGGTTGCTCGCACCAAGCTCTAAATCGTCTATAGACATGCGACTGAGTTCGCCGTACTTCTTGAACCGACGCGTGCGGTAGTAGACATCCCCATCAGATTCATAGGCATACCCATTTTCGATCAGCGCTTCGACAAAGGCTATGATGTCTGGAATATTCTCCATCACCCGCGGAGCATGTGTTGGTTTCTCCACTTCTAAAGCTTCTGTGTCTGCATAAAAAGCTTCGATGAATTTGTCTGCCACTTCTGGCGCTGTTTGTCCTAATTCTTTGGCTGCCCGAATGATTTTGTCGTCAACGTCAGTGAAGTTTGAAACATACTTGACGTCGTATCCTCTGTAGGTGAAATATCGGCGGACGGTATCAAAGGCTACGGCGCTTCTGGCATTCCCGATATGGATGTAACTATACACCGTGGGTCCGCAAACGTACATCTTTACTTTCCCTTCTTCAAGAGGGACAAACGGTTCTTTTTTGCGTGTCAGTGTATTGTAAATGTGTATCATCTTAATAGGAGACTCCCCTCTGCTGTGATTGTATTAAGTATAAAAAATGGAACGTTTTCTGCATACCTGTAAACGTCAAAAAGAAAAGCCACGCAACCGGTTGAAAGAAAGTCCTGGTTGCATGGCTTCATAGCCTTTCTTAACAGTTTATGCTTTAAAAGGATTTGATTAAATCTTGTGTTTTTTTGATGTTGGCGATCGCTTTTTCTCTGCCCAACAATTCGATGGTGTCATTTAACTGCGGGCCATGCTGATGTCCTGAAACGGCCACGCGAATAGGCATGAAGAGATCTTTGCCTTTGATACCTGTTTCTTTTTGAACAGCTTTGATCGCTTTTTTGATAGCATCCGCTTCAAAAGGTTCAACCGTTTTAAGTTGTTCAGTGAAGGCTTCTAGAACAGTCGGTACGGTTTCACCTTCAAGAACTTCTCTAGACTCGTCTGACCAGTCTAGAGAATCTTCAAAGAATATACTGGCAAGCTTCGTGATTTCAGCAGCATAGCTCATTTGTTCCTGGTAAAGACTGATTAATTTTTTAACCCATTCGCTTTTTTCTTCTGAAGGATCGGCTTCAATATAACCGGCTTCAACTAAATGCGGAATGGCTTTCAGCGTTAATTCGTCTGTGTCCATGTCCTTCATGTACTGATTACTGATCCATTCTAATTTGTTCGCATCAAACGCTGCTGGAGATGTTCCTAAACGTTTGTAATCGAACATTTCCACGAATTCTTCTTTAGAGAACAATTCATCTTCACCTACAGGAGACCATCCGAGCAGGGTAATGAAGTTGAACAGCGCTTCGGGCATGTAACCCAGTTCACGGTACTGTTCGATAAATTGTAATATCGTTTCATCACGTTTGCTTAATTTTTTACCCGTTTCAGCATTAATGATCAACGTCATATGCCCAAAGCGCGGTGCTTTCCATTCAAAGGCATCATATACCATCATTTGTTTAGGCGTATTGGCGATATGATCGTCGCCTCTGAGGACATGCGAGATTTTCATGTAATGATCATCGACGGTCACAGCAAAGTTGTAGGTCGGCATGCCGTCCCGTTTACGGATGATCCAATCGCCACCAACAGAATCCGATTCAAAAGTAATATCCCCTTTGACCATATCATCAAAGGTGAACGTTTTTCCCTTAGGAACGCGTAAGCGAATGACCGGCGTTATGCCTTCTTCTTCTTTCGCTTTCTGTTCAGCAGCAGATAGATGCGCACATTTCCCACTGTAATGGGGCATCTCGCCACGCGCACGTTGCGCTTCACGTTCAGTTTCCAGCTCTTCACTCGTACAGTAACAGTTATAGGCACGGTTGCTCACCATCAATTGATCGATCAGTGGATCATAGATATCTTTACGTTCCGACTGACGGTAAGGGCCATAAGGTCCCCCAACGGCTGGACTTTCATCCCAATCGATTCCTAACCATTTCAAATTGTCCAACTGACTCTGTTCGCCAGTTTCGATCTGTCTTTTTTGATCGGTGTCCTCAATACGAATAATGAAATCTCCACCATGATGACGGGCAAACAAATAATTGAATAATGCCGTACGTGCATTTCCGATGTGTAGATGTCCTGTTGGACTCGGTGCGTAACGTACACGGATTTTTTCTGTCATAATAAAACGCTCCCCATATTATCGATTAGTGTTATTTTATTCAAAGTCGTAGCACTACTAACATACCATTATTTGGTTCATTCTTCCACAAAAAACCTTAAACGCTCAGCTTGTCATGTCCTTTTTCACTTGTTTTCTTTAAGCATTTTCGCCACTCGGTAATCAAACGCTGTGGTCAATTTAAAGTTATAATCGGATCCTTCAATGATCTCGACAGGATGCCCCAGTCGCTCAACAAGTTCAGCTTCCTCATTGCCATAAAACCCCTCTTTTTCTGCCATTTTCACGGCTTCAGTTAAAACCTGACAATCAAAAAGTTGAGGTGTTTGAATATGCCACGCTTCCGGTCGATAAAGTGACTGGTAGACCAGCCTATCTTTGACAAGTTTGATTGAATCCTTAGCCGGGATCCCTAGTGTTACTGCCACTGAATCTTTTCCTTTATCGATTAATTTATCAAGTAATTCCACTGTTAAAAAAGGGCGCGCGGCATCATGGATGAGCACTTTACTAGTATCGCTGCAGGATACTTGCTTTAAGGCCCGCGAAACGCTGTCTTGTCTTTCTTTACCTCCGGGGACCCAGTTTATCTTGGCTGGCACTTCTTCATATAATTCTTTGACAAAGTCTTTTATCATTGCCTGATCCTCGGAATTTATGACGAACCATATCTTTAAACATTTTTCATCATCGAGTAATAATTTAAGAGAATAATCAAATACGGGTCGTTGGTTTAACGGCATCAGTATTTTATTCAACTGAGCGGGATGCTTGAATCGCTCGGCTGAACCAGCGGCTAAAAGTATCGCTTCATACTGGTTATCCATCTCGATCTTTCCTGTTATCAAGTGACTTCTGATCTGTTTTCAACTTAGCAAAAATCATGCGTCCGGCATTGGTCTGAAGCGAACTTGTAACCACGACGTCCAACATTTCGTTCATATGATTTTTGCCTTCTTCAACAACCACCATGGTGCCATCATCCAAATAGGCGACGCCCTGACTGCGTTCTGTTCCATTTTTAACGACCATGACCCGCATTTCTTCCCCGGGGATGACCACTGGTTTCACCGCATTGGCCAGTTCATTGATATTTAAAACCGAAACATTTTGAAACTCGGCAACTTTATTCAGATTGAAATCATTGGTAATCACCATGCCGTCTAACCTTTTAGCCAGATGGACAAGTTTCAGATCCACATCTTCAGATTCCGGGATATCGCTGTCGTCCATTTCTATAGTGATCCCTTTTTCCTTTTGCAAGGCGTTCAATATATCTAAACCTCGGCGTCCTCTGACCCGTTTCAAGCTGTCCGACGAATCAGCGATATACTGTAATTCTTTGAGTACATAGTGTGAAATAACTAACACGCCTTCTAAGAATCCTGTTCTTACAACGTCCAGGATCCGACCATCAATAATTGTACTCGTATCCAACACCTTATACTTTCGGAAAGATTCGCCTTCTTTTCTATCTAAAATATCACTATTTTCCTGTTTAGCTGTTTTTGGTGAAAACAGGCGCCTGATTTCTTCCCTCCGAGATGTTCCCAGTTGAAAGCCGATATAAGCTAAAGCCACCGTTAATATGAACGGAATCACGTCACTTATAATGAGTATATTCAGCGCATTCAAACCAAAACTAAATAATAAAGCTATAATAAGTCCGACGATCGCACCGATGCTTCCAAACATGAGATAAGCTATACTCAATTCACTAAACATTTGTTCAACTTTAGCAATGCCTTTTTCAATAGGTTTAATGGCCTGAAAAGACACCAAATAAAAAATGCCTGCTCCTAATACCATTCCGACAACTGGATGCATCAGCCAAAGGGGCGCTTCATTCCAGTTCGTGATCAAATCCGGAAAAACGTTATACCCTAGGCTGCCACCAACCAATACGAAAGTGAGTAGTATTAATTTCGCTACCATTTACTCCCTCCTCTTCGTTTATTTTTTCATTATTATCTATTCTATCAGTATACCAAGCCTACTCAAAAATACGAATAAATCGACCTTTTTAAGGTTAAGAAAACGCGCGTTTTATCGCTTCTGACAAGGTCGTGCATCCGATGATTTCTATGTTTTTAGGCATGTCCCAACCATCATCTATATTGTTTTTAGGGATGATCACACGTTTAAACCCGAGTTTTGCTGCTTCTTTGACGCGCTGTTCGATTTTAGAAATGCTTCGTATTTCACCAGTCAAGCCAATTTCGCCGATAAAACAGTCCGTTGGCCGTGTTTCTTTTTCCTTGTAACTGGAAGCTATGCTGATGGCAATGGCTAGATCGATGGCTGGTTCATCCAGACGGACACCACCTGCCGCTTTCAGATAGGCATCTTGATTCTGTAAAAGCAGACCGGTCCTTTTTTCTAATACAGCCAAAATGAGTGACACTCGCGAGTGATCCAATCCGCTCGCGGTTCGTTTGGCATTTCCAAAAACGGTAGGTGCAATAAGTGACTGTATTTCGACCAGAATAGGTCGTGTCCCTTCCATCGCTGCCACGACAGCAGAACCGGTCGCTCCCGCTAATCGTTCCTCCAAGAAGAGCTGAGAGGGATTCAAGACCTCTTCCAGCCCACCGTTTCGCATTTCAAAGATGCCGATCTCATTGGTTGAACCAAACCGGTTTTTGACAGCCCTAAGAATCCTAAAGGTATGATGCTGCTCGCCTTCAAAGTAAAGCACCGTGTCAACCATGTGCTCCAGCATTTTCGGACCGGCAATGGAACCTTCTTTGGTTACATGACCCACAATGAAAATAGCTATTCCGTTCATCTTCGCTATCTGCATAAATGTAGATGTTGATTCTCTCACCTGAGAGACACTTCCAGAAGCACTATCGATATTCACATGATGCATCGTTTGGATCGAGTCAATAATGACATAATCTGGTTTTAATGTTTCAATCGTTTCAGCAATGGCACTTACTTCCGTTTCAGTATAGATATAAAAATCAGATCCTCTTAACTCTAAGCGCTCAGCTCTCATTTTAATTTGAGACGTGCTTTCTTCACCGGAAACATAGAGGACTTTTCCCCCTTGTTGATTGAGTTGAGCAGACACTTGGAGAAGGAGCGTCGATTTCCCTATACCGGGATCGCCACCAATCAGAACAAGCGACCCAGGCACGACCCCGCCACCTAAAACACGGTTAAACTCCACCATTTGGGTTTTAACGCGCTCTTCATTTTCTATTGTAACGCTTGTTATCGGTACTGCCTTAGATTTTTTACCTGACATGGTCACGCGACTTCGACTATCTGTTTTGTCCGGCAATTTTTCTTCAACCATCTGATTCCAGGCATTACAACTCGGACATTTACCTAAATACTTGGGTAATTCATACCCACAGTTTTGACAAACAAATACAGTTGCTTTCTTTTTCGCCAAATTGATGACTCCCTTTATTTTCTATAAATGCAGTAATATTTGGATGTACTCAGTATTTTCTAGTAACCCAGCTGGCACATATCATTCGACCGTAGAGTATACCATTAGACTAATCAGCTAAAGCAAGAAATCTCGCAGCAACTGTGCAGTATGGCTTGCTCTGCTTTTTTGTCTTATCTTCCTGACGATCCAAATCCGCCCGTGCGTTTATCGAAGGACTGTACTTCATCATCAACCACTTCGTATCTTGAAAAAATGCCTTGAGCAATTCTTTCGCCTTTAGAAATTTCAACATCCTCTAAGCCGTAATTAATGACTTGAACAAATATTTCGCCTTCGTTGCCTTCGTTGCCATAATAATCCGCATCTATGACGCCGATACCGTTAGGAACCGCTAATTGTTTTTTCATTGGGTTACTTGAACGATTAGCTAAAAGCAAGTATTCATTGTCAGGCATATAAACTTTGATACCTGTAGGCACAAGCGTAGAGCTCATCGGATTCGTCCCACTTTCATTTTCTTTTTTTAGAGCTTTAAATGCTGATGGGACAACGATATCCACCGCAGCTGTTAAGTCATAACCAGCTGAGCCTTTCGTTGCTCTCTTGGGTAACGACAGTTCTTCATTTACATATTTCGATACGATTTCAAAACCTCTGACTTTTTTCATAATTTTATCTGCACTAAGTAGAAATAGTGCAAATTCAACTCCCCTTTCAAAACACTATCCAATACTCCCATTTTACACTAAAACAGACTGGACATAAATGGATAAAACAAAAAACCTCTCTGAGTATACACTGTATACTCAGAGAGGAAAAAAGGGGGCAATTGTATTCCAACTTACATTATCTCAAATTAACGGATAACATTAGTTGTTTCTGGATCGAAGAAATGTGATTTACCCATATCAAAGGCTAAATCGATTTCTGTATCTGGTTTATAATAGTCACGAGCGTCAACACGTGCGATGAATTCGATGCTTCCTAATTCTGAATAAAGCATGGTTTCAGCACCTAAAAGCTCAGAAACCGTAACTTTAGATCTTACTACCGATTTTGGAGAAGTATCTAAAGCGATTTGCTCACTCTTGATATCTTCAGGACGGATACCAAAGACTAATTTCACTCCATCTTCGTATCCTTTATCGCGTAATAATTTCATTTTACCTTCTGGCACTTCAATGTCTAAACCATCATTGTTTGAAATACGGTTACCTTGAAGGGTCACATCGAAAAAGTTCATAGCAGGCGAACCGATAAATCCACCAACGAAGATATTAACCGGGGTATCATAAACTTCTTTTGGAGTACCGATTTGCTGGATGAATCCGTCTTTCAAGATAACGATACGGTCAGCCATTGTCATCGCTTCTGTTTGGTCATGGGTAACATAGATAGATGTTGTATTTAAGCGTCGGTGCAATTTAGCGATTTCCGCACGCATGGCCACACGTAATTTAGCATCCAAGTTAGAAAGAGGCTCATCCATTAAGAAAACTTTAGCATCACGAACGATTGCACGACCTAAAGCCACACGTTGACGTTGTCCACCAGATAAGGCAGCTGGTTTACGGTCCAGTAAAGGCGTTAATCCTAAGATATCAGCAGCATTTTCAACACGTTTTTTGATCTCATCTTTTTTGTATTTACGTAATTTCAATCCGAAAGCCATGTTGTCGTATACGGTCATATGTGGGTACAATGCATAGTTTTGGAAAACCATTGCGATATCACGGTCTTTAGGTGCTACATCGTTCATCATTGTGTCACCGATCCATAATTCACCATCAGTAATTTCTTCAAGACCAGCGATCATGCGGAGCGTTGTTGATTTACCACATCCTGATGGTCCAACAAAAACGATGAATTCGCGATCTTTAACACGCATATCAAAATCGGATACAGCAAATTCATCTGAATTGTCATAACTTTTATAAATATTTTTCATTGCAATTTCTACCATTAGTAAAAACACCCTTCTAATTTCAATTTTTATAATTTGAGTTTGAATCAAACATTGTTTAGTTGACAATTCCTATTATATTGAAAACGTTTTTCCATTCCTATGTAAACGTGCACAAAAAAGTTGTCAGCGTTTTGTGCAGTTTGCCGAAGAGCAAATAATTGTTATCTTAACTAGCTTCAAACTTTCTTTTTCAGTACTATTTCATGGAGAAAGCAACTTGATTTTTTGGTAATAAATTATTCAAAAAAAACAATGAAAGGGCTTTTCTTTGTATAGATATGATTTCATTGTATAATGAAATTATGACATTATGACATAAAATAGGTAAAGGAGTGCATAAGATGAATGAACTAAAAGGTAAAGTCGCTGTCATTACTGGAGGAGCTTCAGGGATAGGGCTGGCAACTGTTGAAGCTTTCTTGGCCAAAGGCTGCAAAGTTGTCTTAAGTGACTACGATGTTGAATCTGGTGAAAAGCAAGTCGATCGTTTGAAAGATAAAGGCGAAGTTGTTTTCATTAAAGCAGATGTCTCCAAAGAAGATGAAGTCAAATCAATGATCGAACAAACGGTTGAAAAATTTGGCTCAGTCGATGTTATTTTTAATAATGCTGGTATCGGTGCGCAGGGAGAAACACATGATTTAACTTATGAAGATTATTCTAAGGTTATTAAGATCAATCAGGATGGTGTTTTCTTTGGTAGCAAGTACGCTGTCAGAGAAATGCGTAAAAATGGCGGCGGTGTTGTCGTAAACTGTGCCTCCATATTAGGGTTGGTCGGTGAACCAACTGCCTTTGCCTATAATGCCTCTAAAGGTGCCGTGGTCTTGATGACTAAATCACTTGCCTTGCAGTACGCAAAAGATAATATTCGCTGTGCAGCTGTCGCTCCCGGTTATGTAGAAACCGGAATGGTAAATAGAGAAGCTTTAGGTGAATACTACGATAATTTGGTAGATAAACATCCAGTCGGCAGACTGGGACAACCTGAAGAGATTGCTCATGCCGTGGTCTTCATTGCTGAAAATGAATTCCTAACAGGAATCACCATCCCTGTTGATGGCGGCTATACTTCCCAGTAATTCATATCTGTAAATAGAAATTTACGGAGCAGTCAAAATACATATTGGGGAAAGGAATAATCTTTCCTCTATGTATTATGACTGCTCTTTTTTGTGAATTATCACTGCCTAACATCTTTGACATCCTCCGCTATTCTCTATAAAATGATGACTATAACTTACTTTTACACAGCAAAATCAGCGTACTATTGTTTCTTAACTATTCATATGAATCATAACCATTAGTTAAAGAGGGAGGGATCAAATGACTTATACATTCTTAAACCCTTATACTATCAAAGAAGGATCAACTTTAAGAAATAGAGTGCTTATGGCTCCGATGACAACCAGCTCAAGTACAGCCGAGGGTGAAGTAACTGAAGATGAACTCATCTATTATCTTGTGCGATCGAGCGGACCAGGCGCTGTCATCACGGCCTGTGCTTACATTTCATCGGAGGGACAAGCCTTTCCAAATGGAATGAGTGTTGCCAGAGATAATCATATAGATGGACTGAGTAAGCTTGCTAAAGTAATAAAGTTACAAGGTGCCAAAGCCATCCTTCAAATCTACCATGGGGGTAGAATGAGCCAGCGACAATATAATGGAGGCAGGCAACCTGTTTCCCCTTCATCTATTCGTGCGGAAAGAAAGTGGGCAGATACGCCCAAGGAATTAACAGATGGTGGAATAAATATTCTTATTCATCAATTTGGCACAGCGGTTAGACGTGCCATTGAAGCCGGTTTTGACGGTGTCGAACTACATGGCGCTAACACTTATCTTATTCAACAATTTTTTTCGCCACACTCTAATCAGCGAACAGATAAATGGGGAGGATCTATTGAAAAAAGATTGACCTTTCCACTTGAGGTTGTCAAACATTGCCAATCTATAATCAAAGAATATGCACAAGAAGCCTTTTTATTAGGATACCGTTTTTCACCTGAGGAAATTGAAACACCAGGCATTAGATTAGAGGACACCTTGTATCTAGTTGATGCATTAATTGATCAACAAATTGACTATTTACATCTTTCTGTGAACTACTACTATCAACCTTCCTTAATTAGATTTCGTGAATATAAAAATCAGATTCCTCATAAAATCGGGAACCATATCAATAATAGGGTCCCCCTTGTAAGTGTTGGCTCGATTAAAACCTCTGCTGATGCAGAAAAGGCATTAAGCTATTCTCAATTAATCGCTTTAGGGAAACCACTCATTATTGATCCAAAATGGGTCCAAAAAATCGAGAATAATGCGGAGGAAACTATTCAAACATTTTTAATCAAATCACAAAAGTCAGCCTACCACATTCCAGATTCTCTTTGGAATACTTTAGTGTCTATCCCTAAATGGATACCTATACGCGAATAAGAATCAATATACATACTGTGATGTTAATTCATGGTATGCTTACTATAGAAAGACCGAAGAAAGGAATTTATCATAATGGAAATATCACTTACAGACAGAGCCATTAAATGGTTTGAAGATGAATTAACGCTGGAATCTGGCGATGCTATTCGTTTCTTTGGTAAAACGTATGGAAAAACCGAAGTACACGAAGGCTTTTCAGTGGGCATAAGCGTAGAGCAACCGGATAATGATATTTTAGGAAAAAAAGTACTAAATGGTATCACTTATTATGCTGGTGCAGAGGATGATTGGTTTTTCAGTAGATATGATTTAGTTATCGATTACGATAAAAAAAAGGACGAACCCATTTATCACTTTAATAGCAATGAATAAAAATAGAGCGATTGAGTTGTTAAACCCAATCGCTCTATTTTTATTTACTCGTTGATTATTTAATTTTGAGCACAAAAAAACTCCGCAAGCAGGGCTCGAACCTGCGACATCATGATTAACAGTCATGCGCTCTACCAACTGAGCTATTGCGGAATAATCTGGTATTTTTTTAGATAAAAAAAAGAGCTGCACGGCAACGTCCTGCTTTCACAAAGGGAAACCCTTCACTATCCTCGGCGCTGGGAAGCTTA
>NZ_JAWOBT010000023.1:0-4288 GCF_046484155.1 Alkalibacterium sp. | reverse complement strand
CAATTGACTCATCGACAAGTCGACCGGCTGCCATATCCTCCTTTGATTCTTTTATGGCAGCATCTAATTCATATTCTCTTAACTGGATATATTCTTCCATTGATAGAACGACGTAGTTATTCTTACCTCTTACCGAAATAATTGCTTCTCCGGTCTCCGATGTTTTTTCATCGATTATTGAGACGCCTTTTACCTTCAAATCATTTGCAGTTACAATATTATTCATACTATTAACCTCCCTGTATATAGTACTATTAATCGTACTGTTTATCAAGATTTAATGATCATGCAACATAAATCTCTTTTTTGGTATTAACAACTCTGGTGGTGGTAGTATATTTTCAACCTTGTTAGCTTCTAACAATGCCTCTCGTATTCAAAGGTCATACATAAAAACCGCCATATAATGAGCAATCTTACAAGAAAAATAAGAATTGAAGATGACATGGGTCTGCGAAGTGGCATAGCCATTTTGTAGACTCGCTGTTAGTAGGAGTTTTTATCATGACTCCGAAGAATTGGCTAAAACAAATGACCATCCTGACATAAAATCGTTAATTGCTCGGTCAATTTTCAACTGATAATCAGCCGGATATCCTTCTGAATGGTTCTTAATTGCTGATAATTCTGTTAGTAAATCATCATATTCAGATTGAGTTATTATAAGTTGCCTTTTTCTTTCATTTATCTGCATAATTAATTCATCCGACATGATTGGAAGAATATTTTCAAAAAAAGCGGGATCTGTATTTTTTAGCAGTACTTTTATCTTCATTTTATCTCCAATAATTTCCATGATAAAAATTTTCTATAACGTTCCGCGAATATGAGAAGTTGGCCGAAGGCCAAGTTGGGTGAAAGGGGGGTCAGTGACTGGAACCGCATATTCCCTTGTTATGTAATGTTGAAAAGTGTCACTTGTGCTTAGTCTTCAGGTAAATCTTCAAATTCTTTTCTCTTGTTTTCAAACCATTCTTCCATTTTTTGAGGTTGCTCCATCATGGTTTTCATCTCATTCATTGCTTTTAGATGAGCTTCGTCACCTTTCTGAACCATCTCCATTCCATGAATTCTACTCATCTCAGCTATCTCATCAAAAGTATTCGCATGGAATTTCCTATCACAGGCCCCTCCAAGTTGTTTGCATGTCATAGTTTTCATTTATTACTCCTCCTCCTGGCTGTACTGGCAGCGAAAGATCGAGATCAACTGTCTGTCCTGCGGCCGCATCCTGCCCGCCGGGAAGTTGATGGAAGGCATGCAGCCGGACAGGCTTGTTATGCGATGAATTGTGAAGCGTCAACAGAGCTTTCGTTATAGAGAACTTCGGGGTCTAAATCTGCTCCATTGGGCCATTCTATAGTATCGAATTTTACTGATACTGCATTGAATATTGAAACATCCCGTAATTCTGAAAAGATACCGCAATCAAGATAGGGGGAAACATCAAAATAGCGTTTCTCATCATTCTCAAAAGTAAGTAACAATTTGTAATCTGAAAGAGGTTTTACATCTTTAACACCCAAATACATAAAATCCTCCTTCTATCATAGTCTATTTTGCTTCACAACTATTCGCACGACGCCCGCGAGTACCCTAAGGTGGAGATCAACCAGGGCAATTTAGGCGGAGGTGCTGCACGCCGCAGCGAGGTACTCGCTGTTACCGGAAGTTTGAACTATCAAGATGTTTTTACTATTCGATTAATCTGCTTCAATTCTTCCTTTATTTTGAGCCGCTCTTCCTCTAAATCATAATCATCCTGGATACCTAGCCAGAATTGAGGCGAATTACCAAAGAATTCAGATAACCTCAACGCGGTATCTGCCGTTATAATCGTGATACACCTTATCCATTCGCGCCTTGAGGTTCTGTCTCAGATCGGTAAGGCTAGTCTACGTATATTCAAGAATATTTTTAATCATTTCCTTTTCAATAGTTCTATAGATATAGTAATCAGAATCAATTGTAACAATCTCTTTGATTTTGAGTTTTTCCGATAGAACAACCATAGTCGCATCGGCCAAATCCATTGGAATATCGGAGTATTTTTCCGACAATGCAATTATTCGATCTATATCCTCAAGTGTTACTTCTTCTATGATTAAACCGCCGAGTCTGATCCATCTAAACAGGTCAATTTGTACCTGTACATTAAAATCCAACATATGTGAGGCTTCTGTTATTACCGGCCAGCTTGTTATCAATCGACCTTTATAGGTTTCAAGAAAACTTTTTACTACTTGGTGGTATTTATCATTTTTATTGAAAAGTGCGATGATTGGCCCTGCATCAATGAGAGTGCTTTTCATGCAATTTTTCCTTCACTTTTCTCTTATATACCTCTGATGCATTCTCTTCAGCGCCATATTTCCCAAAGAGCTCTTTGCCTAGTTCATAAGAACTTTTGCCTTGTATATGTTGATCATAATAATCACTGATGGCCTTTTTTATAATTTCAGATTTAGAGCTTTTTTCCATTTCAGTGAGTATTGAAAGTTTGCTATCTATCTCGTGGTTTAATCGAACCGTAGTCATGTTTTCACCTCGTATTACTAATTGTAATACACCCTGTCGGATTCGTCAACTATTTGTTACACAGTGATCGTGCTCTGAATATAAACTTTGTATAGACTGTAAGTAATCTTGTAAAAAAGTCGGCACGATGCAAGTTAGGAAAGATGCTAGAGTGACCAGGGCGACATCTATGTACTTAAGAACTTGTCTACATCCTGGGCTATTTCGATTGTCTCGTTGACAGTCCTGCCCTGGGCAACTAAGCCGGGGATATCTTCCGATTCTGCCAGATACTGGCCGTTATCTACTTTGGATATGCTCAAATGTACCGAATACATAGCACTCATAGTTTGAGCATACACCTATTATGTTCTGGAAGCAATCTCGCCAAAAAGTTGCGTCGACGCAACTTAGGAAAAACGCTATATAGAAGAGGTATGCATATGTATAATAACCTGTTTTTCATGATGTTTTAATTATTGACTGCCGTGTTACTCCAAGTCGCCTCGCTTCCTTGCCGAGAGATTTTATCATCCACTCCGGAATACGTAAAATTTACTCCTGATCTTTATGAATAAAGTCTATTTTTAGTTCATACCCCAATGCATGGGCGTATTCTTTTATGGTTGAAAGCCGGGGGGAGCTTTTCGAGTTGGCACTTTCAAGCCTGGAAATATTACTTTTCTTAGTATGAAGTCTATCAGCCACTTCTTCTTGGGTTAAGCCAGCTTTTGAGCGAAGCTCGATTAATTGTTTACGCAGTTCATAAATCGGCTTCAGTTTTTCATACTCTTCTCGAACTTCTGGGTCTTTAAGTGCTTCTTTCTTAAAATCAGAAAAATCTACTCTTTCCATTTTGAACCTCCTTCATTCGTTTCCTTGCAATATCAAGCTCTTTCTTTGGGGTTTTATTGGTTTTCTTGATGAAAGAATGAAGTATCACCACTTCATTCCCTTTAATAGTGCAAAAGAGAGAGCGTCCTATACCTTCTTTTCCTTTTGCCCGTATTTCAAAAAGTCCTTTCCCGAATGCTTTAGTATAAGGCATGCCCAGAGAAGGCCCATACTGCTCAATCATTTCTACAATATGGAGAAAGTTTGCAAGGATTCCTTTGGGAAATTTGAGTGTTACCTCGGAAACTTTCTTATTGTAAAATGATACTTTCCAATCCACAGATATAAGTTATCATAAATGATAACATTTTACAAGTATATAGATGGTTCTTTGTTTAAAGCAATTTGGGTGAAGCGAAGCCGGGCAGTATTCTGATTTAGCAATCGTGCAAAAAAAACTTGCGTCGACGCAACTTAGGATAAATTCTATATAGCAGAGAAGTGTATATGTATTTTAACCTGTTTTTCTATGACTGCTTGCTTCAAGTTTTTCAGCCAGCCATACTTTAATTATTGACTGCCGTGTTACTCCAAGCCGCCCTGCTTCCTTGTCGAGAGATTTTATCATCCACTCCGGAAAATCTACATTCACTCGTCTTTGTTCGTGTAGAACTCGTTTTCCCTTCTTTAGATCTAAATCTTTTATTATGTTTTCGCCATTGTCAAATTTTGTATCCAAATCAGATGCTTTCATACAAATCTATCTCCTCTTCCCTGGATCTTCTCACAGAAATTATCGTGATGACTACTGAAAATCCAAAACAAGCTTTTTATTGAACACCCGTGCTACTTTTTCAATAGTTGCTAATCTTACACTTTCTGAGTGATTCTCTAACCTTGAAACAGCGCTTTTTGTTGTGGAAAGCTTTTTCGCCAA
>NZ_JAWOBT010000082.1:0-5881 GCF_046484155.1 Alkalibacterium sp. | reverse complement strand
AAAGCACTAGAAGGTATCGATCAGGGAAGCGTTAAAGTGATGTTCAATTCTAGCAAAGCTAAACTAACCTTTGATTCCGATGAAGTTACAATAAAAGAAATTGAAAAAGCTATCGAAGAACTCGGTTATCCGGTCATCAAATCGACTGTCAAAGCTGCTTAACTATTTTAGAAAGAAGGAAGAACATTGCTGACATTTAAAACGGTTCTAAACGATTATTTTCCAAAACTCGAATTTTACACCGTTCCCCTGACGCGTGCACATGGAAAAAATCATCCTGAAGTCTTTGATGTTCACGAATTATTCCAGACCATGAATGCCAAAGTAAACGGTTCGGATAAACCGGATTTAGATAAAGAATTCAAGAGATTACGCGAAGTGACAAACAACTATGCGTTACCGACAGATGCATGTGAAACTTACGAGGCAGTCTACAGCATGTTGTCTGAAGCCGACGAAGCGTACTACGTTTAAAAAGATTAAAATGAATAGACCAGTTAAATGCCAGAGAAAAATACTTTTCTCTGGCATTTTTTTCAGTGATTTTTTAAGAGTAGTCAATACTCGCTTTAAGGCGAGTATTACCCTCATGAAGAGCAGGTTTTGAGCCTGGTTCGACAAGTAGCGAGATTTATTAGGCCCCTATTTACCGAAGTGGAACAAGTTCGGTAATTAGAAGACCTTCATGTGATCGTAATGACCGAACCTCACCCTAGTTCGACAAGTAGCGAAATTTTTAACGCTCCTAACGACCGAATGAGAGCAAGTTCGGTAATTAGAAGACCTTCAGATAATTGTAATGACCGAACCTTGCCCAGGTTCGACAAGTAGCGAAATTATTAAGGCTCCTAACGACCGAACGAGAGTAAGTTCGGAAATTAGAAGACCTTCAGATAACTGTAATGACCGATCCTTGCCCATCCCCTCACATCTATGCCCATTTCCAGAGTTGACTCATAGTTAAAATATGTGTAAGCTAGTATAAGTAAACCCCTAGGGGTATAAAGCCTTTGAGGGCCTTGTTGATCAGCATTACAAGATTGAAATCGACAGATATATCAATAAATATTTCAATAAAATATAATGATTTTTACCAGGAATTACCCAGTCAGGTATGTAGAGTTAGGAGAGTTTATGTGGAAAATATAATAGCCAACCCGATGTTCACCGCTATAGTCACCTTAATAATCGGTGTAGGCATTTGGTTTGGTTTGTCAGATGAGTCGACCGGGGTGAAAAAAAGTGTTGTTTCTATTTTTATGGATCACGTTTTTTATTTCGTCATGGCTTTATTCGGGATCAATGCACTATTTAATTTTAATGAAATCATTCAAGTGCCTTATCGCATCCTGTTGTTTTCATCCAATGTGGTCTGGATAGCCACACTTGGTGTTTTAATATATGGAAGTTATCAATATGGTGAAAAATTATGGGCAGATAAAACAAAAGCGAAAAGTGTGGCCAAGCTGGCAACCACGATAGGTTTAGTGAATCATGTCTACATGTATTACCGCTACACATCAGTAAACACCCTTTTATTGATTTTACTGTTCGTAAGTTTACTTGCATTGCTGACCTTTACACCGCTGACTAGGAAAGTCTCGCCCCTTTTAATTTTAGTTGGTTTCGGGGCATTACATTTACTGATCATGGGTACGCGCTCAGTCATTTATTTCAATTTTGCATTTTCTCCTTTAGCTATTCTGTCACTGTTTTTAGTGTTTAGCGGCTTGCTCTGGGGTTATAAAAGGAGGCTATTACCATCGAAACAGAACTAACCGCTTTATTAGCTTTCGCAGCAGGAGGGTTGTCATTTTTTTCTCCATGTACGCTGCCGCTCTTACCCCTATATTTGTCTTATATCACGGGTAAAAGTGTCAAAGAAGTCAAAGAAAATCAGTCGATAGCTTTCAAAAAAACAGTCATGGTGCACTCCTTACTTTTCTTACTGGGAGTATCTGTGGTTTATGTCAGTTTGGGATTGAGTATCAGTTACTTAGGTGGTTTCTTCAACCAGCTGTTGACCGGATCAACCAGTCTGCT
Organism: Alkalibacterium sp.; assembly: GCF_046484155.1. Classification (GTDB taxonomy): domain Bacteria; phylum Bacillota; class Bacilli; order Lactobacillales; family Carnobacteriaceae_A; genus Alkalibacterium. Next base: position 3,838 of record NZ_JAWOBT010000082.1, on the reverse strand, counting down.
CTTGCAGCGCATTGCGGGATTGCTCATCATTGTGATGGGGTTGGTTACCGCTGAATGGCTTCAAATTCCGGCACTATTAAAAGATACGCGTAAAATGACCGGTAAACGGACGACCAGCTTTTTATCCAGTTTCCTCATCGGACTTGGCTTTGCGGCAGGCTGGACACCGTGTATTGGACCGATATTCTCGTCGATTCTTTTGATCGGTGTGTCAACAGGTTCGCCACCGGCACTTTATTTGACGCTGTATATCATCGGATTCGCCCTTCCGTTCCTGCTGGTTTCCTTCTTCATTGGGAAAATGGATAACGTGATGAAGCACAGTCAGAAATGGATGAAAATCGGTGGCATACTCATGATCGTCATGGGTATATTACTTTTCACCGGCACACTTGAAATATTATCAGAATGGATCGCCCAGTGGTTAGAAGGCACACCATTCGAATTGTTAGGATAGGAGCGATTGTATGATAAAAAAAGGATTATGGGCGGTCATTGCCGTTATGTTGATTTATGTGGTTTTTGATTTTGTTGCCGGATCGAACCGGGAACAGGAAGTAAGAGAGCAGGCATCTGTTCAGAATGAGATAGGCGTACAGGAAGAATTGGATACAGAAATGGATCTGGAAGACATGTCTGAAGAAGAAATCGAAGCCCTGAAGGATGAATTGGCCGCTCAAAATAGCGGTAGTGAAACGGGTTCAATGATAGAATTCGGTTTGAACCCCGGGAATACGGCGTATGATTTCCAGTTGGAAGATATGGAAGGAAACACCGTCCAGTTATCGGACTACAGAGGTAAAAAAGTTTTCCTGAATTTCTGGGCGAGCTGGTGCCCGCCTTGTCGGGTGGAAATGCCACACTTGCAGGAGTTCCATGAAGAACAGGATGACGTGGTTATTCTAGGGGTCAACGTCACCTCTTCTGAAAGCGATCTGGCTAACGTGCCGGTATTCGTGGAAGAATTCGAGTTGACCTTCACGAACGTTTACGGTCCGACAGAAATCACGGATTTGTATCGAGTGGAATCCTTACCAACGTCTTACCTTATCGGCAGTAACGGTATCATTTATGAACGGGTGGTAGGTCCCGTAACCAAAGATATCCTGGAAGCAAAATTTTCAATGATCGAATAATAATAGCTAGCGCTTTCTCATAAAAACTGAGAAGGCGTTTTTTTTGAAAGACTTTCAACTTCATTGCTTTTCATAATGATATAGCGTAACAATGCGTAAGAAGAAATCGTTGTGAAACAAGTTTTTCAGATTTTGTTATTTTTTTTATCGAAGAATTTCTGTCACTAATCAGTACTGTTCTAAGAGAAAGATGCCTGTTTAAACTGATTTAAACTGATTTTTTGTAAGTAATGGCTTGACCGCTAAAAAACAATATGCTATCCTAAGGGTAACTTCACAAGATGAAAAGAAATTTGTGATATAAAAAATCGTCACTTTAAAAACTAAATACGAAAGCAATGAATATCAATTTTTAGATTCATTGCAATTTGAACAGGCGGTGAATGCATTAAATGGTTCATGCGGCCGGGCTGCAATATTTGCGGCAGCAGAATATGTATATTGAGGACATATCTGTGGGACAGTTAATTCTGTTCTACGGGTATGTCCTTTTTTTATCGTGACTGTGTAATAAAGGAGGAAAACAGCAGAATATCTGGCATTCTATCACGGCTTCATTAAAGTAGTTTTAGCTGAAAACAACAAGAAAGAAGGGTTTTAAAATGATAAATTATTTAACGAAAAGCAGACAGGGGCAGTTCTTAGTTATAGGTATTTTATTCACAGCACTGGGATTTATCTTTATGTCTATCAACGATAGCTACAGTGCAGGGCTGTTTTATGCCGCAATATTTTTTCTGGGCTTCTATGCGGCAAAAGATGCTGTCATCGAAACAATCAGAGACAAGTCGCCAAATGTTGATCTGCTGATGATTTTAGCTGCAGTCGGCGCAGTTATTATCAATTACGAGTCTGAAGGAGCTGCGCTGCTGTTGATCTTTGCAACGTCCGAAGCACTGGAAGACTACGCAAACAATAAGTCGACAAGTGCGATCTCTGAATTGATGGCTCAGGTACCGGAAACGGCTCAGGTATTGAAGGGAAACGGGGAAGTCGTTACCGTTCCAACAGAAGAGCTGGAAATTGGCGATACGGTCGTTGTCACAAAAGGCGCGCAGATTCCCATTGACGGAATCATTGATCGGAAAGCCGTAGTCAATGAAGCGGCTTTGACGGGGGAAGCCATTCCAGTAGAAAAAAATCAAAAAGATGAAGTGTTTGCGGGCACGATCAACGAAGGCGATGTTTTCCATTTGGAAGTGACTAAATCGAATGACGAAACCGTTTTTTCAAATATCATTCGAATGGTTGAGGAGGCCCAGAGCCGACCGTCCCGTATTTCCAAGTTTATTGACCGCATTGAAAGCAAGTATGTGATTTCCGTGCTGATCATCGTTCCGATTTTTATCTTCGTTCTATATTCGGTGATGGCTATTCCTTTTGAGGAAGCCTTCTACCGAGGCATGGTCTTTTTGACCGTCGCCAGTCCATGCGCCTTAGTCGCTTCTGCCACACCGGCAACGTTAAGCGCGATCAGCAATGGGGCGAAAAACGGGGTCTTGTTTAAAGGGGGTGCCGCGATGGAAGCCTTGAGTACGATGGATACCCTGTATACAGATAAAACAGGCACACTGACATACGGTGAATTCAAAGTCGATGACTACAGCATACCGGATACTGTCTTGAAAGAAATCATTTATATGGAGCAGCAGTCCAGTCATCCGATTGCCCGAGCGATCGTTTCGGCGTTCAAAGAGATCGATTTAAGTGCTGTCAATCATGAAGAGGCTATAAATGAAATTGCCGGCTCCGGCATTCAAAAAGGTAGAATACGCGTCGGGAAACCCAAAGCTTTCAGTGATTACGAGCAGTATGATCATTTCCAGAAATACTTCCAGAAAGGCAATACCATTATCCTGGCAGCGAAGGATAACGAGGTTGTCGGCTACTTTTCACTCAGTGATCAGATTCGTACCCAGTCCGCTGAAGCGGTGGCTAACTTCCAGAAAGAAGGGATCAAAGTCACGCTCTTAACGGGAGACAATGAAGAAGTGACGGCCAATGTCGCGAAAATTGTCGGGGTCGATCACTATAGAGCGTCCATGCTACCTGAACAAAAAATCGATTACGTCTTGCAGAGTCAGAGCAAGGAGGAAGTCGTGGGAATGATCGGCGACGGAATCAATGATGCACCGGCTTTAGCGAATGCAGATATCGGGATCGCGATGGGGAGCGGATCTTCTGTCGCTATGGAATCTTCCGATGTGGTTGTCGTCAAAAATGATTTGTCTAAACTGTTTTACAGTTACAAGTTGAGTAAACGCTTGAACACCATTATTTTCCAGAACGTCGTTTTCTCTATCAGCGTGATCGTGACCTTGATTGTTCTGAACCTCTTTGGTGTTCTTGGACTACCGCTGGCTGTGCTGTTCCATGAGGGATCGACGATACTCGTTATTCTGAACGGACTGCGCTTGATCGGGTCAAAACCTGGAAAGGAGGAAGTGGACACTTCCTATCGGTCTGTTAAAGCCTAAACTGCAGGAGACCGATTAAATCGCATATAAAAAAAGGCCACTAGGACTGTAAAATCAGTCTCAGTGGCCTTTTTAAGTTTGTATTTAGTTAATCAGAGCGAAGAGGGTCTGGAGGGTGCCGTTTTCCAGCATGATAAAAAATCCCAGACCGATGAATACGACAGGGACAATAATCCGTTCGTATTTTTCGAGCGTTTCAGACACAAAAGATATCTTTGCCAGCCG
>NZ_JAWOBT010000054.1:0-5135 GCF_046484155.1 Alkalibacterium sp. | reverse complement strand
TGATCAGGGAAAGGAGTCGTTATAATGAGTGAAAAAATACCCGTAACAATCATTACAGGATTCTTAGGAGCCGGTAAAACAACCTTGATCAACGAACTCCTGCATCAACCTTATAAGGATAATAGCTACAGTAGCAGGTTATACGGCTGAACATTGGGACCTAGATATACAAGGAAAATGCGATCGAAGTGAACTGGGATACTTATTACAGTAAGGAGTGAATGAATATGGCTGAAAAAACAGATGTGTCTACGGCTCGGCGGATAATGAAAAGTCCGAATAAAAAAACAGCACGACGAGGTCTAAGGGTTATCAAACAACTAAAAAAAGTGAAGCGAGGAGTGAGATAAGATGAGAAAAAATGTCACGTTGGAATGCGTAGAAACTGGCGAACGTCTATATTTGACAAGTAGGAATACAAGCAATGATCCTGAACGCTTAGAACTAAAAAAGTATTCTCAGAAATTGAGACAAAAAGCATTGTTCAGAGAAACCAAATAACAGTAAAATTAAGCCTATGGAACTAATCAGTTTATAGGATGGAATGTGTTTATTCTATCTTATAAACTTTTTTCTATTGCAGACAAAGCAGTGAGTTTCCGAACTGGAATTATTTCATTTTGAGCCAGTCTAACCGTGATTTGGTAAAGAAAATGCCTTGCCGAGCTATCTTTAAGGTGCTTACACTTAATTGGGAAGGCCTTTCACCTACCGAATAAGCAGGTTACAATATCTTTCGAGATAGTTATCGCGAATTTTAAAGAATCGATAGATTAAAAAACTGTTAGTTTAGGGCATGCTGACCAAAGTGATTTGGAAAGAGCGTGACCTTAACTGACAGTTTTTTTAATAGAACATAAAAAAAAGAATCGGTATAAAAATAGCGGGAACAAAATTCATTACTTTAATTTTGGTTGCTTCCAGCATATTTAATCCTAAAGCTAAAATAAGAAGTGATCCGATAGCATTGATATCATTTATCATAGGATCAGTTAAAACAGCATCTAATCCGCTGGCAAACAAGGTGATGGCGCCTTGATAGATGAAAACCACAAACCCTGAGAAGAAGACACCGATGCCCATACTTGAAGCAAGAACAAGACTTGTAAGCCCGTCCATCACTGATTTTGTTAGTAAGATAGTGTGAGTGCCGGCAAGACCACTCTCTAAAGGTCCGACAATCGACATGGCTCCCACGGCCATGATCAGGCTGCTCATCACAAACCCTTTTGATAAGGAGGCTGAACCGTTTTTAGCTGGAAAACGACTTTCAAGCATATTGCCCATATGGATAATTTTTTTGTCTAAATCAATGATTTCACCAATCGTTACACCGATGACCATAGAGAGAATAATATAAATCGTATTTTCTCCTGTAGAAAGACCTGTGGCGCCAATATAGATGGCACTGAGTGCGAGAGCTTTCATCAACGCTTTTTCTATGCGTACAGGAATACCTTTGTTAACGAATAATCCGATAAGGCTCCCCGCGAAAATAGCTATTGTATTTATTATGACTCCAAAAAACATGACAGTGCTCCTTTAGTTACAAAAGTAGTATATGTCTCTCTATTATAAATGGGATATCCTGCTTATACAAATAAGAATACAAACATTCTTATGAGAAAAATACCATTAAAAGTAGAAGGAACTGACTTAAAGTCAGTTCCAACAGCTTTAAAAGATCTAAAACTGATAACGAGCCTGGTAGATGCATCGATTGCGTGCCTTTCGCAGGAGGAAATAGGAGGTGAAGGGCACGCAATCGGTCAAAGCGTGCCCTTCGTAGGAGAAAATAGACGGTGAGGGGTACACTTTTTTTCTGATTACACTTTTTCAATGTTAAAACCCTATCACTCCATAAATAATTGGAGTGATAGGGTTTCATATAAAAAATGAATCAAATTCGATTTATTTCTAGAAGATAATCAGTGTCACTAACTGTTCCGGAGTTATCATTTGTTGACTATCAAGTTACAGTGTACAATTTGGTTGTAAATATAAGCTTATACAGGAACAAACTGAACAGATAAAGGAGGACGTAGTTATGGCAACTGCTGATGCACTCATTATCATTGATATGCAAAATGGCGTCTGTCACTATGAGGATCAGACGATAGGCAATTTAGATTATTTAATTGAAAGAATCAATGAAAGGATCACAGACTATGCTTTAGAAGAGAAACCGATCATATTTATTCAGCATACGGACGACTATTTAGAAAAAGGAACGCAAAAATGGGAAATCATTCCCGAATTGAATAGAAGTCATTCAGAATACTTTATTGAAAAAAGTCATCCCAACTCATTCTATCATACTGATCTGAAAGAAGTTCTGGAAAAGCTGGATGCACAGAAAATCGAAATATGCGGGGTGGAAACGCAGTACTGTGTGGATTCGACCGTGAAATTTGCGCATGGATTAGGCTATACTATTCAGATGCAAAAGGAAACTCATTCTGCCTGGGACAACGCATGGATGACAGGGGATCAAACCGTGCGTTTTTATGAAGAAATATGGCATGATTCTTTTGTTACGTTTATCTGAAAGTATTTTATTTAAGGTGTCAATTTATAGCTGATAATCATCAGGAACTGGTCAATTCAGCAACCACTCTAAAAATTGCGAAAATTGAACTGATCAAATAGAAAGAGTTAACGTCTGTTACCATAAACGTTAACTCTTTTTCTATAGTGTGAAGCGACTTGTTTTTACATCAATTCATCTCAGGAGGGTCTGTCACGATCTGCCACTCGATTCCGAATTTGTCTTTGACCTGAGCGTAAGCTGGGCTGAAACTTGTTTCAGCTAAAGGAATGATGACATCACCACCGCTTGATAATCTTTCAAAGAGCTTTTCTGCCTCTGAAACTTCCTTTAAATCAAGCATAAGCGTGATCATTGAACCGGGAATATACGGTTGACCTGGAAAGATATCCGCGAGCATTAGGCCCGAAGCCCCGATAGCTAAATGTGCGTGAACGACCTTGTCTTTAAAATCTTCCGGCATTTCGCCTTCAAACTCCTGCGGCCAGTCCTTTAACAGCTCAACGCTTTTGATTTCTGTGTCAAAAACAGCTGAATAGAATGAAATGGCTTCTTTGGCATTTCCATCTAGCATCAAGTAAGGCGTTATATTTACATCCATTAAAATCATCCTCTCTTTTATTATGTATAAATATTTTTGTCGTGTTGTCTTTATTAATGTGGATAAAAAATTAGATATCAGGCCTGGATTATATTATAAAAACTATATCATTTTACATAAATAATTACTTTTACAACGTCTGGGTTCATACAACATAGTGATTAAAAGATCTCTCGAAAAGTCACAACTTCTTAAAGAAGGTTGACTTAAAGGAAAGGACTGAGTAAGCTAGTCTAAGGTTCATTTTAAAAAGAAAGTAGAGAATAAAATGCAGCGAAGTGTGAAATTATTTTTTAAATATGTCAGTTTAAACATGCTGGGAATGCTAGGCATTTCTTTCTATATTTTAGCGGATACCTTTTTTATAGCCCAAGCTTTAGGACCGACTGGAATCGCGGCTTTGAATCTCAGCATCCCCGCTTTTGGGATCATACACGGCTTCGGTCTGATGATGGGGATAGGCGGCGCAACAAGGTATAAAATCTTGTTGTCTCAAGATAAACGCGAGCAGGCTAAAAAGGTCTACTCTCAAACCGTTCTGTTTGCCTTGGCATTTGGGGTGCTGTTCTTGGTTGTCGGACAATTTGGTTCAGAAGCGATCGCCCGCTTTTCCGGAGCAGATGTGCAAACGTTTGATGCCACTAGTGTTTACTTGAAAACAATTCTATCGTTCGCACCCTTTTTTGTGCTGAACAATACCTTGCTTTCTTTCATAAGAAACGATGGGGATCCGTCTCTCGCTATGTTCGGGATGGTCATAGGAAGCGTATTGAATGTCGTCTTGGACTATATCTTTATCTTTCCCCTGCAAATGGGCATGTTTGGGGCGGCGTTGGCGACAAGTATTTCGCCGCTCATCAGTCTGGGTGTCTTAATGATTCATTACTTTAAACCAAAGAACAATTTAGCCTTTACCTTTCAAAAAGTAGAAAAGCCCCTGATTCAGGATATCACCTATTTAGGTTCTTCTGCATTTGTTAACGAGATCACCCATTTCGAAGGGATATCTTTTCGATGCATGACCGGAGAGGTTTTGTGTTTTTCCGGACTAGTCGGTTCCGGGCGTTCCGAGCTGATGCAGACGCTATTCGGATTCTTAAAGAAGGATTCCGGGGCAATAGTCTTGAACGGAGAGGAGGTAACTTTTGCTTCGCCTCCCGAAGCTATGAAAAACGGGATTGCCTTTCTTCCCGAGGATCGAAAGATCGCGGCGGCAATTTCTACGATGAATGTGCGGGAAAATATGAGTATTGCGGTCTTGCCGATGAAATTATCGAATTTTCTTTTTGTGAATAGACGAAAGGAAAAGAGTCTCGTCAAAGAATATATAAACAGTTTATCTATAAAAACCGACAGCATGGAAAACCCGATAACAACCTTGAGCGGGGGCAATCAGCAAAAGGTAATTCTTGCACGGTGGTTGGCTATGGGGGGGAGGATTCTCATTGTCGATGAGCCTACTCAGGGAGTAGATGTCGGATCAAAGGCGGAGATACACAGAATACTGCGAGGTCTCGCTCAGCAAGGCATAGCGGTGATTGTTGTTTCATCCGACTTACCCGAGGTATTGAGCTTAGCAGACAGGATAATCGTTATGCGTAGCGGAACGATTGCCGGAGAATTGGATGCAAACGATGCCACAGAGGAAGCCGTCATGGAATTGGCAACCGTTCAGGCTTGTTAACAGAGCAGGAGAAATAAATGGACACACAAGCACCTAATACGAGTAAAGATAAAGACCGACGCGGTCTATCGAATATCAATGTAGGGTGGGGGGTTGTGGCCGCCTTGGCCGCGGAAATCATACTCATGAGTATTCTCTCTCCCTACTTCCTGAGGGTTCAGAACCTTTTCAACGTTTTCAAGAGCATTAGTTTTATCGGGATCGTTTCCGTCGGTATGACCATGGTAATCATAGTAGGTGGGCTCGACCTTTCTGTTGGTTCCATGGTCGGCCTCGGAGGAATGATAACCGCGGGATTGATT
>NZ_JAWOBT010000044.1:0-3988 GCF_046484155.1 Alkalibacterium sp. | reverse complement strand
TGACACTTTTGAAACTGTATTCCTTTATACAAGCAATTTAATTAACTGAATATGATGACATATTCAGTTTTATACATATTATTCTGAATATAAAAAAGTCATGACATAACAGCGTATGAGCCGTTATGTCATGACTTTATTCATTTTCCTCAATATACCCAAATGTTTTTTTAAAAGTAGAATCAGCTGCTTTATCCTCAGTTATCAAACTTCCAAAGACTATGTCAATCATAATTAAAGGAACAAATTGCTGGCTAATAATATTCTTGGATTTCAAGTAAATTTCATTTGGTAATATCAAAGCGTTATTCACCTTATTGACTACATTCAAATTACTGTATACAGAAATTAAAAATGTATTGATGTTTAATTTATTTGTAAATATTACAATATCCATTACATCACTATTTTTACATTCATGAGTTAAAAGTATCAATAATTCATCTGATTCCATATTTCCTATCACAGTTCTAAGTGTTTGCTCTTGCGTTATTGCTTCAGCTTTAAATCCTAATCTTTTTAATCGTAGTGCAAACTCCTGAGCGGAAAGAAAGGCATGATCGAATCCATAGATATAAATATACTCACTTTTTTTAATTTCATTGGTTAACATTTCGATATCATTTTCATCAATAAACTTTAAAAATCTATTTAGAAGAATTTTATAATCATTAATTAGATATTCTAACTGCTGAAAAGTAGTATTTACAGAAGCCTCTTCACTTTCAATTAATTCAGATTTCAAGCTATTCTTTAATTCAATAAATCCTGTATAACCAAGCTTTTTACAAAACCTTACAATGCTCGACTTCGAAACATAAAGTTTGTTTTCCAACTCTTCGATCCTCATTCTTGATACATCTTCCGGATGAGTAAGAATATAATGAGCGATTCCTTCTTCATTCGATGTCAACTTATCACTGTATTGATATATTTTCGAATTAAATGTTGTTAACTCACCCACAATTCCACCTCCAAGGGTATGATCGATTGAAATACTCTTCTTTTGATTGAGTGTATAAAGTGAAAGGAATTTATATCCTTCATTTACTAGATTGAATTTATTTATGTCTTTTAACGGCTAAAAAAATCATGATACTCATTCCAAATAAAAGTTGTCTTATGATATTATATTACCTTAATTTGGTACCGTTATCAAAAAATGAGTAACTATTATACAAAGGTCACTTTCTACAGTGACCTGATTTTCAGCCAAATTTCCAACGTTTATAGTGGTTTTCTTAATTCCATTAATCACCTATTCAATAATTTAGATTTGACTAATGGCATCTACGTATTTGACAATTTTTTCTATCGTTAATGATCTATTCTTAGACATCGTCATGAATACACTCTAATCATCCACACAATATAAGTATACGAAATATCCCGAGAGAATTAAGTTAAAGTTATCATTTATTACACTGTCAAAAACCCCAATAAGGCTTTAACTTTATACTAATTTCAAGCTAAACAACAACCAAAAACTAGCCTTTTGACCGCTTCATAAAATCCACGATTTCTTTTCCGTTTTCGTCCCACTGGATCATGCGGTAATAGGCATCGTGGTAGAAAATAAATTTGTAGTTGTCCTGGTAGGCCTGTTTCATCCACTTCACTTTAGCGTAGACGGAATCCATCGGGTAATCGTCGTAGGCCATGACCCACAAGGGATTTTGATGCGCGGACGACGACATGATATCTGCCATATGCATCACGGTTTCTCCGTCTTGTGTCAGCTTGACGACCGCATGCCCGTTACTGTGTCCTCCGGTGTGGTACATATTGATCCCTGGAAAGATTTCCAGTTCTTTCTCAAACGTCACGACCTGGTCCTGGATGGCTTCCCAATTCTGTTTCCAGTAAGTACTTCTAGACCGGATATTGGGGTGTCTGACTTCTTACCATTCCGTTTCAGTCATATAGATCACAGCGTTGGGATAAGTAGACACGAACTCGCCATCTTCTTCATGGGTCAAGCCGGTCGCGTGATCAAAATGCATATGGGTCATGAGCACCACATCGATAGCTTCTCTAGTCAGTCCCAGTTCATCCAAGTTCTCTTCTATGCGGGACTCTTCCTGAACACCAAAGTTGCGCTTTTGCTTCTCGGTGAGCTTGTCTTTTCCAATACCTGTATCGATCAAGTGATTTTTCCCCTGATACTGAATGAGAATCGGTTCTGTCGCATGGGTGATCTGATTCTTTTCGTTGGCCGGATACTTTTTGTTCCATAGAGGTTTTGGTACCACACCAAATATGGCTCCGCCGTCAAATGAGACAACGCCGCCATCCAGCCAATACAGTGTCATGTCCTGAAATTTCAGTTTATCCAAGTTTTTTCCTCCAATATACTCTGTCTTCAAACATCACTTCAAATTTCGACCGGTTTTTTATACTTATACATAGAAAAGGAATAGAAGATAAATCGGACACTTCTATTCCTCATATTATTAAAAGAGTTTTCATTTTTTATTTAGAGTCTGTATTAGGCAGAAACCCATAACAAGAACCCTAGCAGTGCAAGGACGACCAAGACGATGATCATTATCAGTGACCATTTGTTCAGTTTACGTGCCAGAGCCGCATCTACGCCGCCTTCCATGGCTTGACTCGCTAAATACACACCTAAGGGAAAGGCCAGGATAGATAAACCCATCCACCCTAAAAACAGGCATGCCCAGGATAAGATGTGAAAAAGATTAGCATTTTCAGACATAATAAATTCCTCCTTCTCATTCTCTTCTGCTGCACTAAATAAGTCAGACTCAGTAGTTCTTCATTTCTTGAATGCCTTCTTCAAGGATTTCAAGTTGACGAATGGTCTCATCGTCTTTGACGATTTTTTCCTTGCCGTTCACGATCGAGTCATAAACGCCTTCATAGATTAGACTGTAGTCGCCCACTTCTGAAACGACTTTTTCTTCATGATACTGACCCGCGTCATCCATATAGTAAAGCGTTCCGTAGTGTTCCGGCAGGTCGACACCGAAGTCATTGTTGGTCGGCATGTAGAACAACTTCAAATGTTCTTCCTGGCGGTCTTTCGTTTCTTTGACGAACGTGCCTTTCTTACCGTACACGACAAAGCTTGGGCGTCCCTTCAGGCGGAAATAACTGGATTTCACCGATACTTTGAGGTTATTGGCGTAGTTCAAATCCAAGTCAAAGTAATCGTTCATGCGGCCTTCGCCTAAGAGCTGTCTGACGTCATAGTGAACATCCAGCGGGTTGCCAAAATAAGACAATACTTGATCGACGGTATGGCAGGCATGGGTATATAAAAAGCTTCCAAAGCGCTCGAATTCTTTTGCATTTTCTGGCACTTCTGGACGGAAGTAATCGAAATGCATTTCCACTTCCAGAACATCCCCTAACACACCACTTTCGATGACTTTTTGAACAGTCAGGAAGTCGGAATCGAAACGGCGGTTTTGGAAACATTGTAGAAAGAGATCCTTTTCTTCAGCCAACGCAAAGAGTTCTCTGGCTTCTTCCGATGTTTCAGCGAATGGTTTTTCAACGAGTGCATGTTTCCCATTCATCAACGCTTCTCTGGCTAATTTAAAATGACTTTGTGGTGGGGTACAAATAACGACCAAATCGATTTCCGGATCATTCCAAATATCCTTGACGTCTTTTACGTATGTAGCTCCCGGAACTTCATCCCACATGTCATTGTGACCCGACCGGGCTTGAATGGTCTTGATAGTTATTTCATCCACTTGTTTGGAAAAAGGGATGTGGTAACGGTTCGTGCTCTTCCCGTCCCCAATATAGGCGATAGTTAACATAGTTTAACCTCCAGTAATTAGTTGGTACTCAGCTTAAAGTCTTCAGTCATTTGTCATCTATTTCAAATTCAATAACAGATACAATGACGGCATTCTCTTTCTCATTGTATCTGTTCTTATGCCCACTAGTAAACCAAATTAACTGAAATTCGTTGAAGAAATTTAAGATACTGACTCTGCTTGCTTAGGCTATG
>NZ_JAWOBT010000004.1:0-15660 GCF_046484155.1 Alkalibacterium sp. | reverse complement strand
TTTTAGATCTTCCAGTTGGTAAGCAATCGCCGAAGCGCTTGCTGTCATTATTAGGTGTTGACCGCCTTATTTTTAACTCATGGCTTTATTTTCCGTGAGTTCGTCATTCCGGCTGTCGGATGACAGACTCACAATTTTTTCACTCCTGAGTTTGTCATTTCAGCTTCCGGATGACAGACTCACCATTTTTTCACTCCTGAGTTCGTCATTTCAGCCTCCGGATGACAGACTCACCATTTTTTCACTCCTGAGTTCGTCATTTCAGCCTCCGGATGACAGACTCACCGGTTTTCTGTTCTTGAGTTCGTCATTTCGGCCTCCAGATGACAGACTCACCGGTTTTCTTTTCGTGAGTTCGTCATTTCAGCTTCCGGATGACAGACTCACCGGTTTTCTGTTCGTGAGTTTGTCATTTCGGCCTCCGGATGACAGACTCACCATTTTTTCACTCCTGAGTTTGTCATTTCGGCTGTCATGAACGGAATATGGATTAATAAATAGGATTTTCTTTCACGTAAGATCTTATTCGTCTCACTGACACTCTATTGTTAACCCAATCATTGACCAGAGAGGTTGTAATTGTCATATCCGGAAACAACCTAGAAATCTCCTTTATATGATTGGAAATCACATTATCTATGCTTTGAACAACTCCACATTCCTTACAGATTGCCTGGCGCTGACTCAGATGTACATTATAAGATTGACAGTCTCTGCAGGTTATTCCTTTTTTCATATCTTCATATTTGAATTCATGAGAGGTGTCCCTATACCTTTCATTACTTAGTTGCTCAGATTGAAGTTTATTTACGATATTAACCGGGGCTTTCGATAATTTTGTGTTCCTATTTTTCAGTTTTTCCAAGTGTTTATTTATTTGTGTCGGCAGTATAAACGGATCGCTTATTTTAGCATCGAATAGAGTAAATGACGGATTAGTAAAAACGACATAAGGTTTTATTTCAATCGCTTCATCCCATTGATTAATTATTTGCTCCAAGACTTTTTTGGCCCGATTTAACTGAATGCTTGGACAAATAAATTCCTGACCATTCAGCTTTCGCAATTGACCTGGTAACTTCTGATATTCTCCTTCGTAATTTTTAATTTCATATAGGTAAAAAGTTTCTCCTATAGCCAGCAGCGTATCTATTTGCGCAGTCGAGCCGTTATACGAAACAAGTAGATCGCTCATAACTGTCACCTCATTCCTAAAGTATTCTTCGATTCGTTCATCAAATTGTTTTTCTCCTTCATATCCTTTTTTCAAATTCAACAAATATTGCTGCTGTGTATACGCCAGCTGTATTCTAGTATTCAGCGACTCCAGGTATTGTAACTGGTATGATTTCTGTCTAACGATCTTTTCCATTTTCAACCTCCTCATATTATAAAATTCGCTTATTCATCTATAGTATTTACTGTCCATCTATTTCATTTATGATTAAATTTCATTAAAAAAACCTCCGTAACATACCAGGATCAGTATGTTACGAAGGTTTTTTGCTGTATTCATTTTCATTTATTTTTTGATGCTTTAGAAGATCGTTCAGACTCTTCTATTTTTTTAAGATCTTCTTCATTTAGTTTAGGCAATTCAATTCTGAAAATAGAGCCTTGGTCCAAGACACTTTCTACCCAAATCTTACCACGGTAGCCTTCTACCAGCTGTTTGGCAATAGACAATCCTAGTCCGTTACCACCCTTGTGACGACTTCTTGCTTTGTCTACGCGGTAGAAACGATGGAATATTTTCTCGGTGTCTTCTTCAGTCATTCCTTCACCAAAATCTTGAATAGCGATTTGGATCCTCGGTCCATCATCGGACACGCTCAAATGCACAACATGGCGATCTGTGGAGTATTTCACCGCGTTATCAAGCAGGATAACAAGAATCTGTTCCAAGTGATTGCGGTAAATATTGATGTACACTTCTTTCTCCAAATCATCATCCAGGATGAAGGTAAAGTCCGGATGAAGCAGTTTAAAGTTATTATAAGTTTGTCTGATAAGTTCTCTAACCGCTGTCCGTTCATTTTTGTAATGAATTTCCACCTGCTCTGCCCGAGACAAATCGAGCATTTCCTGAACCAGACTCTTCATGCGTTCGATTTCCTGAAGTGACGCACTCAGAGATTCGTCTAAAACGACCGGATCGTCTTTACCCCAGCGGTTCAAGAGTTTCATATGACCTTCAACAACCGCGACAGGTGTGCGTAACTCATGGGACACATCTTCAACAAACTGTTTTTGCTGTTCGATGTTGCGTTGCATTCGGTCCAGCATCGAGTTGTAAGCATTGGCTAATTCAGTCAATTCATCGTTGCCATCTCCCACATCGATACGTTCGCTGGATTCCGGATCTTTTTCAATGATATGCATGGCTTCAGTTAACCGACGAATCGGCTGCAGGAAGGAAATGGCGATAATATAACCGATGACTCCACTGAAAAGTAAAGCGATGACACCAGTCAGTAATATCGCCCCCAAAACGCTTCTGAACAGCTGATGATAGGATGACAACGTGTTGATTACTTGGACGTAGCCGATCCTGTCATTATTTAAGAACGAATAAACTGGTGTTGTTGCAGATAAGGCTTCACCACTCGGTCCGTTTTCAATGCTCTCGATTTGCAGGGTCTCTTTAGGAATAAACTCCATATCAACGTCATTCGTTTGATATAAAAGTTGTTCACTAGAGTTATACACTCTGATAACGATGCTGCCTTGGCTCGCACGCAAAGGTGTACTTCTTTGGTTTTGAGATTCTTCCATGATCGGCATTTCAGGTGTTAAATACAGTTCCTGCTGATCCAAGGTGTCTTCCACATCTTCTTCAGTTAATTCATAAAAGTTTTGTCCAAACCGTTCCGTTAAATTGACCATCACATTTCTAACTGCCTGTTGCTCATTATCTATCATGATCTGCTGAAAGGTAATGAATAAAATAGTTGAAAATATGGTGTAGGTTAAAAATAGTGCGATTGCAGCCCCGATGGTCCATTTCCATCTTAAAGAAATACGCTTTTTTTTGTTAATTCCTTTTGTGTCAACGGCTGCTTGATATTTCACGTACGCATCACGTATCCCGTTCCTCTAACTGTTTGAATGTAACTTTCTTTTCCAGGAACATCGATTTTGTTACGTAGATATCTGATGTACACGTCGACCACGTTCGTTTCCACTTCTGTTTCATATCCCCATACTTTGTTCAATAATACCTCGCGTGACAAGACGATGTTCAAGTTTTCCATTAATTCTACGAGTAACTCATATTCTCTCTTCGTCAATTCAATGACTTCGTCTGCGCGTTTCACGACACGGTTTTCTTTTTCTACGGTGATGTCTCTGTATGTGATGGTCGTCTGACGACTCACATTTTCCTCGGTTTCGATTTCGATACGACGAAGCAAGGCACGCATACGCGCTAATAATTCTTCGATCGCAAATGGTTTGACTACATAATCGTCCGCTCCATGATCAAAACCAGAAACACGGTCAATGACAGAATCTCTTGCCGTCATCATGATGATAGGCACATTGCTTACTTGGCGAACACGACGCGCCACATCGATCCCGTTTAGTTCGGGTAACATTAAATCAAGTAATATAATATCCCATTCTTTAGTTTCATCTGTTGCTGCTTCAAGACCTGAACGACCATCAAAACGGACCTCTGTCTCAAACCCTTCATGTGTTAATTCCAATTCAACAAAGCGAGCTAGGTTCTTTTCATCTTCTATAATTAAAATCTTTGCCACAGTTTCCACTCCTACTTCTTTATTGTGCGTTTATTAGTATAAATTAGTGTTATAAGGCCTGACATTACGCTCTTTTAGTTTACCATATTTTCATATAATTAGAAATGTTAGAATACTCTAATTTAACACTTTATAACAAGTTATATCAAGTTGTGACAAAAAAATAGCAGGTTTTCGAAAAGAAAACCTGCTATTCGTACTTATTCAGTATTATCTTACTTGATCAATCCCATTTTTCTTCGCCTTCGTTACCATACCAGTCAAAGTGGAACGTTCCTTCTTTGTCTACACGTTCATACGTGTGTGCACCGAAGTAATCACGTTGAGCTTGGATGATGTTCGCTGGTAAACGCTCAGAACGATAAGAATCATAATAAGAGATGGCAGATGAAAAGGCCGGTACAGGTACGCCTGCTTGAACAGCCAAACCAACCAAGTCTCTTAAAGACTGCTGATATCTATCGGCGATATCCATGAAGTATTCATCCAGAACTAAGTTTTTAAGTTCCGGTTCACGTTCGTAAGCATCCGTGATTTTTTGTAGGAAGCGTGCGCGAATGATACAGCCGGCACGGAATATCTTAGCGATCTCACCGTATTCAAGTTTCCAATCGTATTCTTCAGAAGCTGTGCGCATTTGTGCAAAACCTTGTGCATAACTCATGATTTTACTGAAGTATAAGGCTTCACGCATTTTCTCGATCAGTTCTTTCTTGTCGCCTTCGTACTTTTTAGTCGCGGGTTTAGGCAATACTTTGCTTGCCTCGACACGTTCGTCTTTCAAAGCTGAAATATAACGTGCAAAAACAGATTCGGTAATAAGCGGTAACGGCACACCTAAATCCAAGGCGCTTTGTGATGTCCATTTACCCGTTCCTTTATTCCCGGCGCGGTCTAAAATGACATCGACCATAAATTCTCCTGTTTCAGGATCTTTTTTAGTCAGCGCGTCAGCCGTAAGTTCTATCAGGAAACTGTCCAGTTCGCCTTCGTTCCATTCGTTGAAGACCTCTGCTGTTTCTTCATTTGATAACCCAACCATATCTCTTAACATGTTATAAGACTCTGATATCAACTGCATGTCGCCGTATTCGATACCGTTATGAACCATTTTGACGTAGTGTCCTGCACCGTTTGGTCCGATATATGTCACACATGGTTTTCCATCAGCTGGGGCTTTTGCTGCAATCTTCTCTAAAATAGGTGACACTAAGTCATATGCTTCTTTTTGTCCACCCGGCATGATAGCAGGTCCTTTTAGCGCACCTTCTTCACCACCAGAAACACCCGTACCGATAAAGTTGATACCTGAATCAGCTAATTCTTTGCTGCGGCGAATGGTATCTTGATAGAATGTGTTTCCGCCATCAATTAAAATATCTCCTTTATCAAGGAAGGGGAGTAACTGTTGAATGACAGCATCTGTTCCTTTACCTGCCTGAACCATCAATAAAATCTTTCTTGGTTTCTCAAGTGAATTGACAAATTCTTCCAGTTCATACGTTGCGACAACATTTTTGTCTGGATTTTCTTCAATAACAGCGGTCGTTTTTGAAGATGTACGGTTGTATAGAGAAACAGAATATCCTCTACTTTCAATATTCAAAGCTAAGTTTTTGCCCATTACGGCCATACCTATGACGCCGACTTCTTGTTTACTCATCAATAAATCTCCTCCTGTTTTAAGTACTTGTTCATTATTTTCATTTGTTACAATACTTACCTACTTATATTAACAAAATATGAACACTTTGGAAACTCTCAAATTACCCCTTGCATTTTCCTTCTAATTTCAGTACACTTATAGCTGAAAACGATTTAAGAAAGTGGGTGCACAACCTATGCCTAAAAACAAAAAAGATAAAGGATCAAAAAGCACGATGACACGCTTAATGATTGGTGTTCTTGTTCTTACAATGGTTATCCCAGTGTTTGCTTCACTACTCAGCGTTATGATGTAATATCTCAATGATTAAATAATTTATAGAGTCTCTCGTCTGATCCTAGGCAAGAGACTCTTTTTTTATGCGTTTTTTCTTCTCATCAGCTAACTTCAAGAGCTCATCTGCGGTTTCTTTCGTTAATTGGGTCAGTTCGTCTCCCGATAACATACGGGCGATTTCTTCAACCCTCTCATTATCAACAAGTTTCTCAACACTGGTCTGCGTTCGTTCCGCTTCAATCGTTTTTTTGATGTAGAGATGCTGATCCGCCATAGCGGCCACTTGCGGAAGATGCGTGATACATAATACTTGGGAGTGATCAGCGACAGAATGAATTTTATCTGCGATCGCCTGGGCGACACGGCCACTCACACCAGTATCGACTTCATCAAATATGATGCTTGTAATTCCTTGTGACTGAGAGAATATCGTCTTCATCGCCAGCATCATACGTGAAAGTTCTCCACCCGATGCGACTTTATTTAATGCTTTTAACGGTTCCCCCGGGTTCGTCGAAACAAAGAACTCGATTTTGTCAAATCCCTGTTCTGTTAACGGCAGATCAGTATCCGGTCCTTCTGAACCTTTAAACGCCACAGAAAATTTAACTTTTTCCATATAAAGTTCTTTCAACTGTTCCTGAATGCGCTCTTCCAGTTCTAAGGCTGTTTGCTTTCGCAGCATAGATAACTCTCTCGCCTGCTTTTGTGCTTCTGTTTGAGTTGCTGTTATCTTTTTGCTTAACCCATCCACTCGTTCTTCTCTGCTTTCAAGTTGTTTCAACTCTTTGTCAGATTTTTCAAAGTGATCCAAAATAGCTTCGACAGAATTGCCATACTTCCGCTTAAGCTGCTGAATGGAATTCAAGCGTTCTTCAATTTCATTCAGTCGCTCCTCATCGTACTCTAAACCATCCAGCTCGGCATAGATGTCACTCGCCACTTCTTGCAGCTGAAAGAACGCCGCAGACAGGCTCTCAGAAATATGTTTGAATGACTCATCGATATTTTCAACAGCCGCCATTTTTTCCATCGCTTTTCCAACGCTGTCCAGACCGCTGTATTCTTCTCCCTGTAAGGCAGCATAGCTTGAAGACAAGGCTTCCACGATGTCTTGATGATTCACCAGCTTCTTCTCTTCTTCAAGTAGCTCTTCTTCCTCATTCGGCTGAAGTTGTGCGGCTTCGATCTCTTTGACCTGGTATCTTAATATATCCAGTCGCTGAGCGAGTTCCTGTTCATTGAATAACCATTGTTCGCGTTCTTTCGTTAAAGCCTTATATTCATGAAAAACTTTCCGATACTCTTTTTTTTTGGATATCAATTCTTTGGGACCGAAAGAATCCAGTAAATGGCTGTGATTCTCAGTCACCATCAGTTCCTGATGTTCATTCTGTCCATGTATATCTATTAAGTGGCTTCCAATTTCTTTTAATACTGCAATGGTAATGATGCTTCCATTTATACGGCAAACGGTTCGACCGCTCGTAAATATTTCCCGTTGAATCAGCAACGTCTGAGCATCGTGTTCGATTTCGTGCTGAGCGAGCAAGCTGATTAAGTCCGGGGTTGGTTTAAACCCGAATTCGCCCTCCAGCACACACTTTTTAGCTCCAAAACGAACAAATTCTGTCGAACCCCTGCCTCCAGCCAGCAAACCCACCGCATCAATGATGATGGACTTACCCGCTCCGGTTTCTCCCGTTAAGACAGTCATTCCCGCATTAAAACTTAAAAACAAGTCTTCAATAATCGCAAAATTCTTGATTCGTAACGATTCTAGCAAAGACAAACCTCCTAATCCTTTATTGTTTGAATTAAATAAAGGAGATAATTCTTCTTTGGAAACGCTCAGCACTTTCTTCATCACGACAAATGACTAAAACCGTGTCATCTCCCGAT
Source organism: Alkalibacterium sp. (assembly GCF_046484155.1). Lineage (GTDB taxonomy): Bacteria > Bacillota > Bacilli > Lactobacillales > Carnobacteriaceae_A > Alkalibacterium. Next base: position 8,055 of record NZ_JAWOBT010000004.1, on the reverse strand, counting down.
ACACAGGCAAACATTTCACTATATTTCGCCGTTTCAATCAATGAACCTAATGCAAAAGCATTTCCTGGAAGTGTTCTGATCAAGACAAATTCTCTCTGTATATCAATAGAAACAAACGCATCTTTCATCAAGCGCGACAATTTTTTGGATATATTATAATTCATTTCTGGAGGTAAATTATAACGATACCCGCCGTCTTGAGCGGGTACTTTTACCAACTGAAGTTCTTTGATATCTCTTGAAATCGTCGCTTGAGTGACTTCAATACCTCTTTCGTGCAATTTGTCGACAAAATCTTCCTGTTTACGAATAATTTCTTGCTGCACAAGTTTTCTCAGTAATTGATGTCTTTCTTTCTTTTTCAAGATTTCCACTCCTATGCCTTTTTACCTTCGCACCTTCCCCGCAGCACATCAGTATATTTATACATTTTATACACTCTTATTATACTGCTTTTAAGTCAAAGTACCAATCACTACGTCTTGCTTTTCAATGACATTTGGAAGACATTTCATGCATAGAACGTGAAAATTTCAATATCATATTATCAATTATATACATAACTAATTTTCAAAAAGAGTCTCTTTGATTACTTTATTCAAATGCTCTGTTTTGCTCTCACTGATATTTTGGTTAAATTTGATGTAAGCCAAAAATTCCTTGTTCCCTTTTCCACCTTTTATCGGGGAAGGAATGACCTCTTTCACTTCGAAACCTTCATCATATAAAAAATTGACGATCTCGTTCAGCACGTATTGATGAACTGCGGGATCTGAAATAATCCCTTTTTCGCCGACATCTTCTTTGACCGCTTCAAATTGCGGCTTGATGAGTGCGACCACTTCTCCGCCTAGAGCTAAGACCGTTTTTAAAGTTGGAAAGATTTTTTTCAAGGATATGAATGAGACATCGATCGTTGCAAAACTGGGCGTGCCTTTTTTGAAGTCTTCAGCCGTGACGTGTCTGAAATTGGTTTGTTCCATAACTTCCACACGCTCATCGATACGCAGTTTCCACGCCAACTGATTTGTCCCGACATCGAGAGCATACACCAGCTTTGCTCCCTGCTGCAAGCACACATCAGTAAAGCCACCCGTTGATGAACCGATGTCTAAAACGATCCGATCATTCAGATCGATATCAAACACATCCAGGGCTTTTTCCAGTTTTATTCCGCCGCGACTGACATAGAGCTGGTCCGCCCCTTTGATATAAACAGTTGTATCATACGGCCACTTTTCGCCGGCAGTAAAGATCTGCTCTTCCTTGCTCGTATAGGCTTTGCCTGACATGATCAACCGTTTAGCCTTTTCTCGGTCTATCGCCCATCCTTGTTCCATAAGTAAATCATCTGCGCGTTCTTTTTTCACTTTTTCACCTCTATAGAAACCATCAATTCAATTTTAAAGATTCGATAAATGAATCTAACAACTCTTCATCATAGTGGTCTTCGCGTTCAAGAATGGCTTTGTTTAATAGCAAAGCTTCGTTTAAATGTTCGTTAAAAAGTGTATGTGCTTGTTCTAAGCCGAGTAATGAAGGATACGTGCTCTTACCCTGTTTCGCATCCGCTCCGACACGTTTCCCCAGTTCTTCCTCAGAGCCACTGACATCTAAAATATCATCTCTTATCTGATAGGCGATACCTATCTTCCTGGAAAGGGTATCTAAGTCCTTTAAGGTTTCTGCATTGACTTGACTAAGCAGACCTGCGGCTTTAAAGGCAAAACGGATCAGCATGCCTGTTTTTCGGGAGTGAACAGACTCTAGTTCTTTGAGAGATAAATTTTTATGTTCCCCATCCATATCGGCTTGCTGCCCCCCGACCATCCCTTCATGCCCGGATGACCGAGCCAGTTCTTTGATCAAAGAGAGCTTGATTTCGTTCGAACTGGTCCCAGCTGTCATGACTTCAAAGGCTTTGGTCAGCAGCGCATCTCCAGCTAAAATAGCCGTTGCTTCAGAATATTTAATGTGATTTGTTGGCTTGCCTCTTCTTAAATCATCATCATCCATCGCAGGTAAATCATCGTGTATGAGCGAATACGTGTGGATCATTTCCAGAGCGGCAGCAGCAGGGTAAGCCTGGGTCTCATCTTTTTTAAAGGCCTTGACTAAAGCGATAAGAAGCAATGGACGTAATCTTTTGCCACCCGCTTCCAGGGAATAGCGCATCGCTTCTTCAATGGCTGTCTGGCTTTTATCTGTGATCAACTCAATTAGATACGTTTCAAATGGTTCTTTGTACTCTTTTGTAAACGTCTGAAAATGCATAGTAGACTCCTTTGTAGTCATTCAATTAAACCTGTTTCGGATCATCTCTTTAATCTTCTAAAATCTCTTCGCTGCCATTTTCGTTGATCATTTTGGTCACCGTTTTTTCTGCATCTTCTACAATGCTCTTGCAGTAACGACTTAATTTAATGCCTTCTTGAAACTGATCCAGCGCTTCTTCAAGCGGCACGTCCCCTTGTTCCAGTTTTTGAACAATGGCTTCCAGCTCTTTCATTGCACCGTCAAAGGTTTTTTCTTTATCCATAATAGTCTCCTTTTCATTCGATTTCTTTTTTGATTGTCGCTTCTACATGGGCTTTTATTAAACCATCTGCCACCGTTATGTCGATACGGTCGTTCTCGTTAACTTGATCGACCGATTTCACAATACCTTTTTCACTTTGCGTGATCGAATAGCCCCGACTCAATATTTTTAAAGGTGATAAGTGATCGAGTGATTGGATCAATGCATTGACATCATTCTGTTCGTTTTTCACGTGCTGTTTTGTCGCCGTCATCAATTGCTTCGTCAGTTGGTCCACGTTCGATGACGCTTGTTTGACCTGAGCGCTTGGATTGAACGACTTCAATTCCTGGTTCAACAGATGTACCCGGTATTTATCTTCTTTAAGTTGATCGTCCATCCGGCGCATCAGCTGATCTTTTAGCTGATCAAGGTTCTGACTATACCCGTCATACAATCGTCTTGGCTGTCTAAAAATATAGGACTGTTCCAATCGGCTGACTCTTTCTTTTTCTCGCCTGATAGTCGTGGTCATAGCCTGCATCACGCGCTGGCGGTTCAAATCGATTCTTCCTACTTCTTCCGTCAAGACCGGCACAGCTAATTCTGCTGCCGCGGTCGGGGTCGCCGCTCTGACATCGGCAGCCAAATCGGCTAATGTTGTATCTGTTTCATGACCGACGGATGAAATGACCGGTGTCTGCGCAAGAGCGATAGCTAGTGCCACTTTTTCCTCGTTAAAGGGAAAGAGGTCTTCAAAGGAACCTCCCCCACGTCCGACGATCAAGGTATCAAGATCATATTTCTGATCGGCTTTTTGAATGCTTTTAACGATTGAATCTGCTGCCTTTTCTCCTTGAACGACAGTAGGAAAAAGATACAGCTCTACAATTGGAAAGCGCCGTTCTATGGTCGTTTGAATATCACGGATAACGGCTCCGCTTTGACTCGTGATAATACCGATTTTTTTCGGGAAGCGCTCGAGTTGTTTTTTGCGATCACTGTCAAACCAGCCTTCTTCAGCTAATTTCTTTTTAGTCTGTTCATAGGCGGCATAAAGCTGTCCCAATCCTTCGGGTTCAATGTGATCGATGTAGAGTTGATACGATCCTGTTTTTTCATATACCGACAAGCGACCGACCGCTAAGACACTCATTCCTTCTTCTAAATCGACGGTCAGCTTTTTTTGCTCACTATAAAATAAAACAGCTGATAGTTTAGCTCCCTGATCTTTGATACTGAAATACTGATGGCTATTGCGTCTTTTCGGATTGAAGTTTGAAATTTCTCCTTTAATAAATACGCGTTCCAAATAAGGGTCATAATCAAACTTGCGTTTAACGTAGCGTGTTAGTTGCGTGACTGTTAAATACTCCTGGTCCATTTGCTTCTTTCCTTCCTGATCTTTGCCTCTGTTGCCTATGTAAATAGAAAAAAGAGCCAAAAAGTAGAACGTCTAACTCGTCTACTTCTCGCCCTCTCTTACTGCCCTTAATTTCTCTCAATTATAGAGCCCTTCCATGCAAAAGCAGCTGATTTGGGAACGACAGAAAAAGTGTTATCTATTATCGGCAATACTCTGCAGTATCCCATTTACGAACTTACTTGATTGTTCATCATTAAATGTCTTAGTTAATTCAATGGCTTCATTCATAACGATGCGTTTATCAACCTCGGGCTGATAAAGCAATTCGTATGTTGCCAATCTAAGCAACAGTAAATTTGTTCGTTCCAGACGGTTTAACGTCCAATTTTTCAAATGCTTTGTAATGGTCTGATCAATATCGTCAAGATGTTCCTGGACACCGACAACTAATATTTTCAGATAGGCTAAGGCATCATTTACGATACCTTCGTTGCTTTTTTCTTCAGGTAAGACCAACGCCATAGCTTCTTCTAAAGTGTGCTCTTCCTTCAAAGATAATGTACTATCAAGTGCTAATTGAATAGCTTCGTCTACGGTCAATCCGTCATGGGTAGATAATTGGAAAAGCGACTGAAAGGCTTTTTCCCTAATTACGCGCCTTACAGTTGTCACTATTCCTCATCCTCTTCTTTATCCAAGTCAAACAAATCCTGGAATGTTGTTCTTTCGGGCACGATATCTGCAATATGAATGTTTACTTCAGCTAAAGTAATATCAGTCATATGAAAGATCTGTTCGCGCACTTTTTTCTGAATGGCTTGAGCAACATTGGGTACATTTACACCGAACTTGAAGTAGCAATAAATGTCGACTTTCAAACCCTCTTCATCTGATGTTAAATGCACACCTTTTTTATGGTTAGGTTTGCCAAAGACAATTTTCATTTTATTTGGGAATTTCCCCTGCATGGCATATACACCATCCACTTCATTAGCAGCCATGCCAGCAATAATTTCAATCACTTCAGGTGCTACCTCTATCTCACCATATGGATTGCTTCGATTCGTTTTCATCACTTTTTCTTCCACTGTCGTTCCTCCTCTAGAATGATTCAGTAAAGATTTAATTAGGCACGAGAGACATATGTTCCTTCAGCTGTGTTGATGATAAGAACATCGTCTTTATTTACAAATAATGGAACCGTCACAACTGCACCCGTTTCAAGGGTTGCCGGTTTTGATCCACCACCTGATGTGTCGCCACGTATGCCCGGTTCAGTCTCTAAGACTTTAAGTTCCACTTTTTTGGGAACTTCCACGCCTATGACTTCACTGCCATACATCATTATGCTGACCTGCATATTTTCTTTCATGTATTTCAATTCTTCTTCTATACGTTCACCAGGAATTTCAAGTTGTTCATATGTGTCTGTATCCATGAAAACGTGATTCCCATTATTATCATACAAATATTGCATTGATTTTGTTTCGATATGGGCTAATTCAAATTTTTCTCCGGCTCTAAATGTTTTTTCCTGCAAAGCACCTGTACGCAAGTTTTTTAATTTTGAGCGTACAAAGGCAGCGCCTTTACCCGGTTTAACATGTTGAAATTCCACGACACGCCAAATACTGCCATCATATTCAAGCGTTAATCCTGTTTTGAAATCACTTGTAGATATCATTCAATGTCCTCCTAATTACCGCTCATGTAACATTATAAAAGTTATTGAGTCTTGTTACTCTCATTGTATCATGATTATTTATGAAAACCTATTTTCAGAGGAAGTTTCTTCCCTTTAATTTTCTCTATTAAAGTTGAATTAATTCTTTGGTTACGCTCATGAGGTTCCGGTTGCCGTTTTTTGTAATTACGAGGTCATCTTCGATTCTTACACCGCCTAAACCTGGAATATAGATGCCCGGTTCATTCGTGATGACATTTCCTTCAACCAGCGGTTTTTCATTACGGTAATTAATGCCTGGGGTTTCATGCACTTCTAAGCCGATGCCATGCCCGGTAGAGTGTCCGAATGCTTCGCCGTATCCTTTTTCAGTGATGTAATCCCTTGCCACTGCATCCAATTCTTTCCCCGTAACGCCAGCTTTTGCTTTTTCATTCACTTTTAACTGCGCATCCAAAACGATTTGATGGATTTTTTTCAATTCTTCGCCCGGATCGCCTAAAGAGATGGTGCGTGTCATGTCAGAAACATACCCTTTATAGTAGCAGCCAAAGTCCATAGTGATCATGTCACCTTGTTCGATTTGTTTTTCACTCGCTACACCATGCGGCATGGCTGAACGTTTTCCACTGGCAACGATAGTATCAAAAGAGACCCCTGTCGCTCCTTGTTCACGCATCATGAAATCAAGTTTGTTGGCTACTTCTATTTCGGTCACGCCCGGTTTGATGAAACCGAGTATTTCTTCAAACGCATGCTCAGTGATTTTTATCGCCTGCTGAATCGTTTCTATTTCTTTTTCATCTTTGATTTCTCGAAGAGACTCCAGTAAGCCGCTGCTCGGTTTTAGTTCACAGTCCAGCAGATCACTTATTTTTTCAAAGGTAGAATAGGTCACGAAATCTTTTTCGAAACTCAATACCTCTATGTTTTCTTTTTCAACGATCGTTTTAACTTCATCGTATATGGATCCTGTATTTTTAATGATCTCAAATCCGACGGCTTGTTCCGCTGCCTGTTCGGTATACCTGAAATCAGTAACGAAATAAGCTTTGTCCTGAGTTACGACGCTTAACCCGGTACTTCCAGTGAATCCAGCTGCATATCTGAGATTGTACGGACTGGTTATTAATAATGCTTCGACTTTCTGATTTTTCATCGTTTGTTGAATATCTTCTACTCGTGACATCTAAACACCCTATTCTATGATTTGAATTCCATTATGTCCATAATCTAACGAACATTCCTTTCTCATTATAGCAAAGTAGGATGAAAAAATAAATACACGGCGTTTCTTATGGATGACCCGGCGTTTTGACATATTTATTTTCAAATAAAAAGAGCAGCATCTAAAGGTGACCCCTTGCTTCACCTTTAGACGCTGCTCTTTAGCGGTTCCGTCTCTCACTGATCATTTCTGCTGATAAGCACCTATCCTCAGACGGTTTTATTTTCTGGGGCTCCTGACATTTATACTGGTTTTCAAGTCCACTGTTTTGATGACCAGTCTTTTTTTCACGACTATCTCGATCATCTCGTTCTATTTACTCGGCTTCCAAAAAATCGAATGACATCAGACTGACTGGTTCCTCATTCGAATAACCGATGACCGCTTCCTCGTCTAACCCCTGAATTTCCGGTTCCAACACATTCTCAACAGCTGAGATCTCGATCGATCGTCTGCTCGTATAATGGTTAGGCATCGTCGCAGCAAGTGTATACCGCGTGTCCGTCTCTTTTGAGATATCGACCCTTCCTTCACTGAAATAAATCGTTCCCGTTTCAACGTCCTCCCGGTCCAGCCTCTCTCGCAGTAGTTCTTCACTGACTTCGATCAGCGCCTTGGCCTCATACGCCTGGCTTATCAGCTGAAGCTGCATCATTTGATGCTGCAGTATCGCTGTGAGTGAGAGGATCAGGAATGAAATGAACAGGAGTAAATGGAACGTGGAAAGCAAGAGGCTCCCCTCGTCATTGCATCTGATTTTGTTGACCATCATTCACTCCCTCTTCATTTACGCGAAACTGGGCACTGTAGGTTTCCCCATTACTGAACACGACGTCTATGGCTAGGGTCTGTTCAAAAATCGAAAAGGCAATCGATGACACTTCCAGGAGTATCGGCTGATGCCCCTTCGAACCTACCTGCCGTCTGATGATTTTATAATAGCGTTCATAACTGATGGTTTTCATTTTCTGATCTTCCACGTCAAACTTTTCGAAAACCAATTTATCTCTGCTCGTTCTCACACCTGCGCTTCCAGTCAATTCAAATTCTAATTGATTGACAAACAAGTGCCATTCAATCTGACGATCATCCTTGACCGCTGCCCGCGTGGACCCTATTTGAGATATGGCCAACGAGAACAGCAGGACACAGCTGCTTATTATGCTCAAAGTAATGATCACTTCTAATAACGAGAACCCCTGCTCCTGTTTCTCGATCTCATTCACCATTCTGCTGACAAAAACTCGATGCTTCTGACC
>NZ_JAWOBT010000078.1:0-11417 GCF_046484155.1 Alkalibacterium sp. | reverse complement strand
AGTCAGAGAAAACATATTTTTCCTGGTCACGACCACGCAACATGATAAAAGCGCCAGACGTACGGCTGACACCAGGACGTGTTTTAATGATTTGAAGTGCTGGTCGAACGGTTTCGCCGGTAGAATGGATCGCACCACTGACTAAGCCGTCTGCTTTGTCCATATATACAAGCATCGTCCCGAAGTAGTTTACGTCTCTCAATTGTTTTCTTGCTTGTTCTTCAGTCGCTTTTCCTTTACGGCGTTCAACAAAGGCCTCAACCATTTCATCGTATTTGTCGTAAGTATTTGGATTGATGATATCAATGCCTGTCAAATCGAACCCATGTTCTTTGGCAACAGTTGATACCTCGTCCTTATCACCAATCAAAACAGGTGTAAGTAACTGATCGTGGTACAAACGAACAACAGCACCCAAGATGCGTTCGTCTGTTGCTTCAGGAAAAATAATTTTTAAATTTTTTCCTTTGATTTTACTTTTTAAACTGTCAAATAATTCCATAAATATTACCTCCATCGTTGTTTTTATACGCTCTTCATCTTACCACTTTCAGTTGAAGAATTACAGTAGACCCGGTTATTTCCCCTTTTGCTTACTGTGGTTTTTCGGGAAGCCGCCAATCGATAGGCGCTTGTCCCATTTTTTCCAATGCTTCATTTGTCCTGGAAAAGGGTTTTGAGCCGAAAAAGCCCCTGTACGCAGATAACGGACTCGGATGTACGGAAGTGATGACCACATGTTTTGATTCATCTATCATTTTCCGTTTCGATTTAGCTGCATTGCCCCATAAAAGAAAGACGACCGGTTTATCTCGTTCATTCAATGCACGAATGACGGCATCCGTCAGGTCCTCCCACCCTTTATTCTGATGAGAATGAGCCGTTCCTTTACGGACAGTTAATACCGTGTTAAGCAGCAGCACGCCTTCTTCTGCCCATTTCCTCAAGTAACCATGTGATACGGGAGAAATCCCTAGATCAGTTTCCAGTTCCTTATACATGTTGCGCAGCGAAGGGGGGATGGTGATGTCAGGATTGACAGAAAAGCTTAGTCCATGTGCCTGGTTGTCACCGTGATAGGGATCCTGACCTAAAATAACGACTTTCACTTTGTGATAAGGGGTCCATTCGAAAGCTTGCCAGATGTTTTCTGCTTTGGGATAAACGTACTCTGTCTGATATTCTTTTTTTAAAAATGTTTTCAGTTCGTTATATGATTCATTTGCCGTCGCTTTTTCCAGTATAGGCTTCCAGTCATTTTCTACAGGTATAGTCATTTAATCGGCCCTTTCAATTTACATTTCAGTCTTTAATATTAAATTATGTCTTTTCATCTGATTTTTGGTATGCTACTCATAGATGAGAATGAATGAGAAAAAAGGAGTAGACCCACATATGATAAAATTAATCGTTTCTGATATGGACGGCACATTGCTAAACCACGAAATGGACATCAGTCAAGCCAACATCGCTGCTATCAAGCGGGCGCAGCATCAAGGCATTCACTTTGCTATCGCAACAGGACGCGATTTCCCGCTTGCTTTTCCCTTGTTAGAGAAAAACGGCATCAAATGTCCACTGATCGCTCAAAATGGTGCGCAGTATTTCGATAAGAATGGGAAAAACATGTATAACCGCGGCTTGGAAAAAAGTACAGTCAGAAACATGTTATCTGTATTTCATAACTATACCGATATCCACGAAGAACTCATGACCAACAAAGGGATTTTCTCCGACAATAAAGAGAAACGGTTAGACATGGTGGCAGCCATGCTGTATGACATGAGCCCCGACACTTCTTACGAAGAAGCCATGGAGAATGCGGCTGAACATGTGGATAAAATGGATATCACATTCGTCGACGACTATCAGGAGATCGTTGACGACGAGAGTGCCATCATCCTCAAAGTATCCGTCCATTCAAAAAAAGGGCGTGAGGTGCTTGATCCGCTTAAAGACGAGCTGCATCGCACAGTTCCGCGTTTAGCGATCACCGCTTCCAGCCAACGTAATTTGGAAATCAACCATGAAAAAGCTCAAAAAGGTATTGCCGTCTCTCAATTAGCCAAAAAATTAGGTATCAAGGCTGATGAAGTCATGACTTTAGGCGATAACATCAATGATATATCCATGTTGAAATGGGCAAAATACTCTGTTGCGATGGCCAATGCAGAACCCGAAGTAAAAGAAATCGCCCGATACGAAACATCCAGCAACCGCCAGAACGGGGTGGCTGAGGCCATTTCGCGTGTGTTGAGCGGAAAATTTTACACAGATTAAATCAATCATGATGAGTTCAAACCACTAGCTTTTCTCTAGTGGTTTTTATTCATTTCAACATCTGAAAATCAATTCTCGTTGGTGATCCATGGAGGCAAAATGGAAATAGCTTCGACTAATTTTTCGTTGGCTGAGCGGTCAGCTAGACGTCTTTTTTTTCGGTCCTGGTATTCACCACAAATCATCTGTTCTTCATTCGATTCCGATCGAACATGTGGCAATGACTGATCTTTACTTAGTCCAACGATGACAAAGGTGATGAAACTGGTTGCTGCGATATATCTTTCACCCGTCATTAACTCTTCACCCAGAACTTTTGCGAAGACTTCAACCGACGTGCGGCCGACTCCGGTTACGTAGGTCTCCACACAAACGGAATGCCCTGGTCTGATAGGGTGGATAAAATGGAGTTCATCCATAGAAGCTGTCACGATATCATTCGTTCGAGCGAACCTGGACACGGATATTGAGGCTGTATCATCAATATAACTCATCAACTTCCCGCCGAACAGTGTCTGGTGATCGTTTAAATCGGGTGGGAGGATCCGATGAGTCTGTACGACTCTTGTTTCGTTACACGTAATCGTTTGTTTTGTTTCTTCCATCATTTTATTTATCCATCCTTCTTACCGTAGTTATTCTATTTCAAACGTTCCTTCTTTTATTAGTTCACTGAACCGATGAGTGAGGTGGGCCGTATATCCCCAGAGATAATGATCCGTTAAATCATAAAACGGGATGCACTGATTGATATTACGCCATTTGTACTGATTCCCACCAGAGATCAATTCGAAAGGAAAATCATCGTCTTGTTCCATTTTCAACCTGACTTCATAATACTTTGGATCATGGTTCAAGAAGTAATCGAGTGGGACAGTAAAAACACCCTCTACCTCTTCATTCGGTTTCAATCGGGCTACCTCACTATCGGGCAGCCAGCCCACAAAACACCTTATGATATGGGCCTGTGTGACAATATAATCCATTTCTCCTAATATCTGTATCGCTTTTTTATCGATCCTGAGTTCTTCTTCCGTTTCTCTCGTGGCTGCTTCAAGGAATGACTCGCCTGCTTCGACAGCACCACCCGGAAAAGACGTTTCTCCCGGCTGAGATACGCGGTGGCTCCGTACTTCATACAGCACATGAATGGCATCATCCACCTTGACCAAGGGAAGCAGAACCGCATATTTCTTTTGCTCCGTAATGGCATTTGCCTGGTGATCAGCCATTATTCTTTTTATTTTATCTATCATCCTATTTTTCACCTACCTAGTTAACCTTCGTTGTCGTTCATTATAACAAAGAACGGCTTATTCAAACAGATAAATCACATCATAACTATGCGTGTGTTTGAGTTAGTCGCTCATAAGAGCTGAAAGAGCGTCGACCCAGTCGCTGATCGTCTCGTCAAAAACAAAGTTGAAATGCGCATTCAAGGGCGTCGACCCTTTATTTATTAGAGCACTCTTGCTTCCAGTATAATCGTAGATCAAGCCGGCTGCCGGATAGACATTTAAACTTGTCCCCATAACGAACAGGATATCCGCTGTTTTGACAGCCTGAATACTTCTGTCAAGCATAGCTGTATCGAGTGCTTCGCCATACAGAGTGATCGCCGGACGCGCCCACTCTCCACCGATACTCAGTCCTTCTTCATTCATACTGGCTTCATCGAATCTCGCCAGTTTGCCTGATTTGGTAATCACATTGTTGGCATTGCCATGCAGTTCCAGCACGTTACTGCTCCCGGCTTTCTGATGCAGGCCATCGATATTTTGAGTGATGACCGTCACCTTGTATCCCATATCTTCCAGCTGTTTCAAAAAATGATGCCCTTTATTGGGCCGGGCCTTTGGGTACAGTAATTTTTCTTTGTAAATGCGGTAAAATTCCTTGGGATACTTATCAAAAAAAGACTGGCTCAACACTTCTTCCATGGGGATCCCCTCATTTGTCTGCTCGTTGTAAAGCCCTTTGGCCGATCTGAAATCTGCGATGCCACTTTCGGTCGACATCCCCGCTCCTGTAATGACAGCAATATTCTGACTCGTTTCTAACCACTCAGCAACCTCTTGTGCTCCGTCCATATCAACCACTCCTAAATGATCCGATTATAGTTATATTATTTTGCAGATTCTCTCTATAACCATTATACTTATGACGTAAAGAAATAATACTATTTCTTTTGTAATCACCCACTATAACATTAGTAATGAAACCATGGAGGTTAAATGATGAATCAACCGAAACTAACATTAACGATAGCCGGAAATGACGCAAGTGGCGGTGCAGGTATTGCCGCTGACTTAAAAACATTTGCCGAGTACGGTACGTATGGTATTGCCGCTTTAACAACCATTGCTACGATGGACCCAGCTAACAACTGGAGCCACGGTGTCACAGCCATGAGTGCCCAAGTGGTCACAGACCAACTCATCACGGCTTTCGCCGGACCAAATATCGGAGCCGCAAAAACAGGCATGTTGCCTAACGCAGAAGTCGTCGAAGCGATTGCTGATCAAGTCGAACAACATCCGGAAATGTTCCTAGTAGTCGATCCGGTGATGATATGCAAGGGTGAAGATGAAGTGCTGAACCCTGATAATGTGGAAGCGATCAAGAACCGCTTGATTCCGTTAGCTGCCGTCACCACACCTAACTTATTCGAAGCCGGTCAGCTTGCTGAACTGGGTCTTCTCTTCAACCTGGACGACATGAAAAAAGCTGCTAAAATCATCCATGAAAAAGGGGCTAAAATCGTTGTCGTCAAAGGCGGAAAAGCTCTCGCTGGTGACGAAGCCATCGATTTAATTTATGATGGCAATGAGTACATCATTTTGTCCTCTAAAAAAATAAAAAATGCCAACAACCATGGTGCCGGATGTACCTTTGCCGCAGCTATCACGGCTGGAATCGCTCAGGGACTGGAACCCATTGAGGCTATTAAGAAAGCTAAAATCTTTGTGACGGAAGCCATTGAAGCTGGATTCAAATACAATCAATTTGTCGGACCCGTTTTCCACAGTGCTTACCGTTTAAATAGACAAGACAGTATTTGATTTTTATAGGTAACAGTTAGTCTCCTTCGCTCGTTATTATAGATAGAGAGGAGGTAGACTATGGACACTCAATTGACCCTTTTCACTACGGCACTGGATATGATAGCGAACGTTGGTTTTCCCATCTTCATTTCATTATTCTTGCTGCACCGGATGGAAAACAAAATTGATGCGATCGTCGTTGCCTTGAAAGAATTGACAACAGTCATGTCTCACAGTGTCAAATAATAGCGATCAAAGAGTGCAGCCATTTTAGTCGCTGCACTCTTTTTGTGTTGGACTCTCTTCTTCTTTTTTAGAGAGACTAGTGTTATAATAAAAAAAACCAGACCCAAAGTTACGGACTAGAGGTGAAATGAAATGGTTCGTTTATTTATTAAACCAGAACATATGTCAAAACAAGATCGACTAATTGTAACAGATACTACCGGACAAGAGGTTTATTTGATCGTCGGTAAATGGGGACGCGTCGGCGACAAACTTTCTGTCTTCTCTTTGGATGGCGAGCGTCTGATAGATGTCAAACAGGTCATCCTCTCGCTATTTCCTAAATTCCGCTTATTTAAAGACGGCAACAAAATCGGCTCCTTGAAAAAAAGACCGGGACTCAGAGGGATCAAAAATCCATTTTTCACCATCACCCGCTTGAATTGGATAATCACCGGTAATTATGACAAACAGCAATTCACAGTGAGTCGTTTTGGAAAGAAAATTGGAACGATCGATAAAAGCGTTACCTACATGGGTGAATTTTATTGCGTCGATTTCATTAAGGAACAGGACATCCCCGTCGCTCTGGCGATAGCCGTGCTTCTCGATCATTATGCTGTTAGCAAATCGTCTGTCTTGAAGAAATACCAGCAGGAAAAATACAGTTTAAGCTTCATACATGCAATATGGATGAAAATAAAGCAAACGATCTGGAAAAAAGTAAAAATCAAATAATTAATAAAGCCTGATGACTGACTAGAAGATTTTCAAGATCTTCCAGCAAAGTCATCAGGCTTTTTATTTTAGATTTGTTTCTGCATGTGGTCGTAACGGTGACCGGCTAAAACGATTTCTCCCGTCTTTTTGAACCCTTGACGCTCGTAAAGCTGCTTGGCACGTGGATTGTCGTGGTCGACATTCAGACCGACAACTGTCATCCCGGCAGCACGTGCTTTATCGTAGCACCCTTCCATCAGCTCTTTCCCGATTCCTTGGCCTCTGTACTTGGGACTTGTTACGAGTGAATCCAGATACCATTCACCTTCGACTGTTTCGGAATCTGTGAAGGTCTCAAATAACGGAAGCTCAAACTCTTTTAAAATCGTTTCGATCGGCTCATAAACGTCATCGCTCAAACCACCTATATAGCCAAAACAAAAACCCGCTACGCTTCCATCCACTTCTTTTACGATAGCGTTTCTGAAGCTCTGTCGGTAATTGTCGCGTTTGACCGCTTCGACTAATGCAGGTTTCAACTCTTCCCAGGTCACTTTTTTCATAATGGGAAGTTCCATATCAGTCAATATTATCTTGAACAATTCAATGATTTCTTCCGCATCTTTTTTTTGTGCATCTCTGACCATGTTTATTCTCCTTGGAGAGACTGTTTACTTAACTGTCTCTTTGATCCGCTCAGCGACTTTAACCGGTATACCCAGATCTGTCAGTTCTTCTATTTCTGCTTCTTTAAGCCGCTTCATCGATTTAAAGTGACGCAAGACTTTTGTCCGGGTTTTCGGTCCGACGCCTTCAATATTATCCAGCTGACTCGTAATACTGTTTTTTCCACGCACATTCCGGTGAAAAGTGATGGCAAACCGGTGAACTTCCTCCTGGATACGCTGCACCAGGTTAAATGCCCGGCTCCTAGGATTCAAAACGACCGGTTCCAGATCATTCCCGAAAATCAACCCGGCGGTCCGGTGTTTTTTGTCTTTGACCATCCCGGCAACGGGAATATCCAGTCCGAATTCATTCTGCAACACATCGACCGCCGCATTGACCTGCACTTTCCCGCCATCCATAAGGATCAGATCAGGCAAAGGTTTTTTCTCTTTCAGCAGCCGTGAGTAGCGCCGTCTGATGACTTCCTGAGTCGTCGCATATTCATTGCTGCCCACCACGGTTCTTATCTTGTATTTACGGTAGTTGTTTTTATCTGCCACACCGTCTTTAAATGAAACCATCGCGGATACAGGATTTGTCCCCTGAATGTTCGAATGGTCAAAGGCTTCGATTCGCTCGATGTAAGGCAGCCCCAGCACTTGCGACAGTTCTTCTATCGCACCCGTCGTTTTTTCTTCTTTCATTTCCAACAACCGGAATTTTTGTTTCAAGGCAATTTCACTGTTTTTCCCTGTTAGGTCAAGCAGCTCTTTTTTACGCCCGCGTTGTGGAACGGACACTTTCGTTCCCAGCGTTTCTTCAAGAAGAGTTGTATCCACCGTTTCCGGAACATACACTTCTACTGGTTTCTGATTATTTATATCCGCATAATACTGAAGAATAAAACTCATCAATTCTTCTTCAGGGGTATCAAAGATCGGAAACATCGTGGCTTCGCGTTTGATCAGGGTCGCTTGACGAACAATGAAGACTTGAATCGAGATCCAGCCTTTATCCATATAATAGTTGAAGAAATCTCTGGGTGTGTAATTATTCGAAACGATCGATTGCTTCTCTACCGTCCGTTCAATATAAGACATCTGATCGCGGAATTCAGCTGCACGCTCATAATTCATTTCTTCCGCCGCTTCCTGCATTTTCTGTTTCAAGTCCCGTTTGATATCGGAAACATTTCCGTTTAAAAAGGATTTGATCCGCTTGATCTGGGCTTCGTACTCTTCTACCGGAACCTCATGGTCACACGGACCGATACACTGTCCGATATGATAATACAAGCAGGCGCGTTTTTGAAACCCATTGCACTTACGCAACGGGTATATTTTTTGAATGAGCTGTTTTGTCTCTGAAGCCGCCCATACATCAGGATAAGGGCCAAAATAATGTGCACCATCTCTTTCAACGTCTGACGTGATGACCAGCTGCGGATCACGTTCGTTCGTTATTTTCAGATACGGATAACTAGTCCCATGTTTCAACCGTATATTATATTTGGGTTGATGTTTTTGAATCAAGGTGACTTCTAAAAGGAGGGCTTCTTTGTCTGAACCCGTCACTATCGTTTCGAAATCAACGATATCTTCGACCAGACGCTTCGTTTTCCCTTCATGCTCGCTGCGAAAATATGAGCGTACCCGATTTTTCAAACTCTTTGCCTTGCCTATATAGATGATTTCAGCATCTTTATTTCTCATGATATAACAACCGGGCAGATCCGGAAGCAGCTTCAATTTGTTTTCAATCAGTTCATTCGACAAAAAAACACCTCCCTCTCGATCACTCTTTTGTCACCTCAAACTCAGTCTTTTATCGCTTCAAAAATATACAGGGAATAATAGGCGTTAAAATCAGATTTACCTATCAGTACATCTTTATACTCATATGGCTGACCTAATTCATGTTCACCCTTTTTTATCGCAGCGTCGATTGCATCCGCAATGTCAGCATAGAGTTCATCGATTTCATCATCAGTTAACTGGCCGTATTTTTCCTGCCAGACATCTAAAAATGCCTGTTCGTCTTTCTCTTTATAAAATTCTATCATTAACTCTTCCATGTTCGATTCCTCCATTCCCTTTATCCTTTTATTCTTAGCCATTTTACCAAAAATGGGAACATTTGTCAGCCTTTCATATATCCGGTTTCTCCATGACGTTTTGCTTCAATCAAAATTTCGACGAAAAAGTTAACCGCTTACTTTTTATATGGTATACTACAAACAGATCAACCAAAGGGAGTAGATTAGATGAAGTATAACAAGTTAGGCGATACAGGTCTTGAAATCAGTGAGCTCGGCTTCGGTACCTGGGCGATCGGTGGCAGCTGGGGTCAACATGATGATGCAGAGGCATTAAAAGGATTACATCATGCAATGGAAGCGGGCGTCAACTTTTTTGACACAGCTGACGTTTACGGTGGCGGTCACAGCGAAGAACTGCTGGCGAAAGCAACGAAAGGTAAAGAAGATTCCATTCATATCGCGACGAAATTCACGCGCATGGGCGATATCGACGATCCGAAAAATTACTCGGAAGAACAGATCCGCACATATCTGGAAAACAGTCTGCGCCGCTTGAACCGTGAAACGATCGACCTTTACCAGATTCACTGTGCCCCATTAAAAATGCTTAAAGAAACAGATGTTTTTCCTATCTTGGATAAACTTAAAAAAGAGGGTAAAATCAGAAGTTATGGCGTGAGTGTTGAGACGGACGAAGAAGGCTTATACGTCCTGGACAATACTGATGCAAGCGCCCTCCAAGTCATTTTCAATGTACTGAGACAGAAACCGCTGAAAGAACTGTTTCCAAAAGCCCTGGAAAAAAATGTAGGCATCATAGCTCGTGTCCCTCTGGCCAGTGGCTTACTTACGGGTAAATTCTCCAAGGATCACAAATTCGAGGAAGACGATCATCGCAACTTCAACAAAGACGGTCAGGCGTTCAATGTTGGGGAAACATTCGGCGGTCTGCCTTTTGAAAAAGGTGTCGAATTAAGTGAACAAGTGGCCTGGATGGCAGCGGATCGTGACAGTCTCGTGCGCGCCGCCCTTAAATGGGTCATGCAACAGGAAGCAGTCACAAGTGTCATTCCCGGATTCAAGAATGAAAAACAAGTCATCGACAACTTGAAATCGCTCGATGTCAAAGAATTCAGTCAGGAAGAACTAAAACGCATCAATGACTTTTATTGGGAAAATGTCCACGATCATATTCGCGGTCCTTATTAAAATTTACTAATTATTGAAGAAAGTTCTTGTTCTATTTTTTTAGAATAAGGGCTTTTTTTGTTGCCGTTGAGCCATGTCAATAGAGAACATCAATTGTTACATAAATTTAATAAATACATATATATTGTGTACGACACCATATTTTGATACCATATATAGTGTAAAAAGAATAATTGAGAGGAAGTTACACACATGGAATTTTTACCTACTTCCTACGTAGAAGATTACGTAGCACAGCGTCCCAATCCGCTTAATGAACTGGGAGAATTTGTTTATAGCCGCACCTATTCCCGTTGGCTCGAAGACAAAAGCCGCAGAGAATATTGGCATGAAACAGTTAAGCGTGCCATTGAATACAATATGGCCTTGGAATACAAACATTTGAAAAAAATCGGTTATTCGATTCACTTGAAAGAGATGCGCGAAGAAGCGAAAGAACTGTTTGAATCTATTTATAATACAAAACAGTTTCCTTCAGGAAGAACCCTCTGGTTGGGTAATGCCAACGAAAAAGTGAACAAGAACTTTGCTTTAGGTAATTTCAACTGTTCTTTCCTATCTATTGAAACATGGGAAGATTTAGGTGAACTCTTCTATCTCCTGCTTGTCGGAACAGGTGTCGGCTTCAAGTCACGCAAGAAAATGGCTGAAAAGATGGACCCTATCCGTACGAACACGACCCTCTTGCACTCTCAGTACCGCCCAGTAATGATGGAGCAGCGCTTAGAACATACGCAAACGGTCAAAATGGAAAATGGTTTTGCTAAAATTTACGTCGGTGACTCAAAAGAAGGCTGGGTCGAATCCCTCACTCAATACCTGGATTTACTTACGAAAAAAGAAAACGAAGATATCCATACCATTAAAATCAGTTACAACAGTGTCCGTCCTGAAGGCGAACGCTTGAAGACCTTTGGCGGTACGGCCTCCGGACCTGCCCCACTGCAGGAAATGTTCGAAGGCATCAATAAAGTGCTCAAAAATGATATCGATCCGCATCTGGATCCAATCGAGATTGACGACAAAGGCTACGGTAAAGTCCGTCCGGTACACATTTTAGATATCGGAAACTTGATCGGCGCAAACGTTGTCGTTGGTGGTTAACAATCGGCGAATGCCTCCAACGTAAAAAAACACTCCTTTTTATCGGTGGATCTCTTCTTATGGAAGACAATACCGAGGGAAGCCCTATAATGTAGGGAACCTGTAACGACTATCGAAAGCATAACTCC
>NZ_JAWOBT010000069.1:0-21464 GCF_046484155.1 Alkalibacterium sp. | reverse complement strand
CAAAATCTATCCGTGATACAGCCGCTTTACTTGACAGTATGCAAGTCGTTCAACCTGCAGCAGCATTTCAGACTTCGTTATATGAGGAAGGGTATTTGCAAAGTTTGACTCCTTCTTCCAAAAAGTCATTCAAGGTTGCTTTTTCACTCTCATCACCTATTGGCCAACCTGTTAGTCCTGAATCTAAAAAGGCTGTATTGAATGCAGTGAAATGGCTGGAGCTGAATGGTTTCGAAGTGGAAGAAGATTCTCCCGATATTGACGGGATCGATTTAATGAAATCTTACTATGTAATGAATTCCGGTGAGACTGCAACGATGTTAGGTACCCTCGAGAAATCGACTGGCCGACCAGTTACTCAAGAAGATGTAGAATTACTTACATGGGTTTTATTTCAGGCAGGTAAATCGCTAGGTGCTGTAGATTATTCGAATGCGCTCCTTAAATGGGATGACGCGGCAGAGAAAGTCGATACTTTTAGTCAGGAATATGATTTATACTTACAGCCTACTACAGCGGAAACTGCACCACGAATCGATCGAGTATACTGGAATGATGCCTTCAAGGAAAAAATGCGACATATAGATTCTTACTCCCCCATCGAACAGCAACAGTTGATTTGGGAAATGTGGGAAGAGAGTCTGACGATGACACCCTTTACTCAACAAGCCAATTTAACTGGTCAACCTTCTATCAGTCTCCCGACTCATCTTACAGAAGAGGGTCTTCCACTCGGCATACAGCTTACTGCGCCTAAAGGAAAAGAACACTGGCTGCTGCAAATCGGTCACTTGATGGAATCTGACGGTTTTTTCTGCTGATCAGGTTATTGACGATAGCATCATACAATCGATGCCTGTTTCCTGACATGTTCTCTTGTTACTTTGATTTTACTGATCAAAAAAACCGTAGGAATCAGAGGCTGAAAAACCCTCTTTTTCCTACGGTACTTTTATCTGTTTACTTCTTTAACTTCAGGTCCGTCTTCTCTTCCTACAATGACCTTTGTAACACAATCCAGGAATAACCCGTGTTCCACAACGCCTGTTAGTGAATCTAACCAGGCAGCCAATTCATGAGGATCTTCAATTTGCTCTAAATGCAGATCAATAATATAGTTCCCAGAATCGGTTAAATATAAGTCATCATTTTCATCTTTTCTGAAACTTGGCTTCATTTCTTTTTCTTCAAACAAGCGGAAGACTTGCTGGCAGCCAAACTTGACGACTTCAACTGGTAATGGAAAAGCGCCAAGTTTATGAACGAGCTTGCTGTCATCCACTATCCAAATCACTTCTTTTGAGTGATTCGCGACCATCTTCTCAAATAAATGAGCGCCACCGCCACCTTTGATGCCCTGGTAGTCGTCAGAAATTTCATCGGCTCCGTCTATAGTGATATCGATCGATTCAACTTCATTGATATCTTTCAAAGGAATACCTAAGCTTTTCGCCTGATCTGCTGTTCTGTGCGACGTTGTCACTCCGGTAATGGATAAGCCCTCTTCTTTCACCCGTTTGCCGATTGCTTCAACCATATAGTATGCCGTGGAACCTGTCCCTAAACCTACGACCATGCCATCCTTCACGAATTCCGCCGCTTTATATCCAACCATTTCTTTTAAATTCATACCTGATAACTCCTTTACTAATGTCTTCTTAAAATTATTATAGCATAGAATAGTAAAAGTGAGGACACGATCTGTGTCCTCACTTTAGGTCGTTTTATTTCAGCATTTTAAATTCCAAAAACAGATCATTGTAGATGCCGGTATACTCCAGTCCCAGGTCCTCATACACTTCCAAGCTGTCGATCATTTCCTGGCTTGGGTAGAACTGTTCATCCTGAACGGTTTCTTCTGGCAAATACTGCATCGCGGTTTTATTGGGCGTGCTGTAACCGATATAGTCAGCATTTTGAGCCGCTACTTCGGGATCCAGCATAAAGTTGATAAAGGCATATGCGGCTTCCTTATTCTGAACAGTATGAGGAATGACCATGTTATCGAACCACAAGTTAGAACCTTCTTCCGGCAGGACATAGACAATGGCTTCATTTTCCCACATCATGTCCGCGGCTTCACCTGAATAAGTGACAGCCAGCGCGGCTTCTTCCTGAATCATATACATTTTCATTTCATCAGCGACCAGCGCTTTTATGTTCGGTGCCAATGAAACAAGTTTGTCAGCTGCAGCTTCCAGTTCGTCTGCATCTTTAGAGTTCAAAGAATAGCCCAAAGTCTGCAACCCGATACCGATGACTTCTCTTGCCCCATCGATCATCAGGATACTGTTATCGTATTTAGGGTCATACAGGTCTTCCCAGCTAGTCGGTGCTTCTTCCAGCAATTCTTCATTGTAAGCTATGCCAAGCGTTCCCCAGAAATAAGGGATGGAGTACTGATTGCCCGGATCAAAATTCAGATCAAGAAATTCCTCATCGATATGTTCCAGTCCCTCGATTTTTGTATGGTCAAGCGGGACGACCAATTTTTCCTCCATCATACGTTCGATCATGTATTCGCTTGGCACGATCAGGTCATAGCCTGTCCCGCCCTGTTGTACTTTTGTATACATGGCTTCATTCGAGTCAAAAGTCTCATAAATGACCCGGTACCCTGTTTCTTCTTCAAAACGATCAAGCAAATCCGGATCGATATAATCTCCCCAGTTATATAAATGGAATACATCGGCACCACTCGTTCCTTCTGCCCGCTCGATGAGTTGTTTACTGAAATACAGACCACTTGCAAGAGCGATGACAAGCAGTGAAAAAACAGTCAGTTTTTTCATTACAAGATCCCCCCTTTTTCATGATTCATTGGATCCATAGGAGCTGTTTTCTTTTTCGTCCGTTGCTGCTGCTGGATAAAATAGTACCCCGTCACGATCGCCATGGCGACTAAAAACAAGATCGTACTGAGTGCGTTGATTTCCAGACTCACACCTTGACGGGCACGTGAATAGATTTCTACGGACAATGTGGCAAATCCATTGCCGGTCACAAAAAAGGTTACCGCAAAATCATCGATGGAATAGGTAAAGGCCATGAAAAAGCCCGCTAAGATACCTGAACTGATACTCGGCAGTATGATTTCTTTAAGGACCTGCCACTGATTTGCACCTAAATCTCTAGCCGCCGTAATCATATTGGCATTCATGCCCTCCAGTCTGGGGAGCACCATCAACACGACAATCGGTATGCTAAACGCGATATGTGAAAACAATACCGAATAGAAGCCTAGTCTGAAACCGACGATTGTGAACAGGAGTAAGAAACTAGCTCCAATAATAACATCTGGTGAGACGAGTAAAACATTGTTCAAGCTCATAAGCAGACCTTGTGTGCGTCTTTTTCGTGAATAATAAATTCCGATGGCGCCAAATGTGCCGATCATTGTCGCAACTAATGAAGACAACAAGGCAACACGCAACGTGTCGAGCGCAATCATGAGTAAGCGCGTATCTTCTGCGAGCGCTCTATAATGCTCCAAGGTAAAGCCGTCGAATTGATTCATTGTTCCTGCTGCGTTAAACGAATAGTAGATCAAGTACACTATGGGTACATATAATAAAATAAAAACGATAAACAGATATACTGAGGACCATTTTATGTTTTTGATCATTGACGCACGACCCCTTTCCGGCGCTTACCCGTCAAAGCCATGACTGCAAACATGATCACTATGAGGACGATGCCCATAGTCGAACCCATGCCCCAGTTTTGAGTCACTAAAAAATGCTGTTCAATAGCTGTTCCCAGCGTCATCACTCGGTTACCGGCAATAAGCCGGGTAAGCATGAAAAGGGACAAGGATGGAATGAAAACCGCTTGAATCCCGCTTTTCACTCCTGAAAATGAAAGAGGGAAAATAATGGAACGGAACGTCTGCCACTCATTTGCACCTAAGTCGCGACTCGCTAAAGTCATCGACTGATCAATGTCATCGATGGCGTTGAAAATCGGTAGCAACATAAACGGTATCTCAATATATGTGGCGACAATCAAAAAGCCTAAACGGGTAAACAAGAGCGGTTGTGCCCCTATCCCCATAAAAGCCAATAACTGATTGACCATACCCGTTTGGCTGAGTATCCCTATAAACGCGTAGGCTTTAAGTAAAATGTTCACCCATGTCGGTAAGATCATCACGAGCAACCATAACTGTTTATGTTTTGTTTTAGTGAGAAAATAGGCGGCCGGATAACTGATGAGCAAGGTCGATACCGTAATCAAAAAAGCATACAGAAAAGACTGAGCCGTCATCGCTAAATAGACAGGTGATGTAAAATAATTTTCGATATTAGCCAAGGTAAAGGTGCCATCTAAGCCCCTAAATGCTTGAAAAAACAAAAGAAGGACAGGAATGATCACGAACAAACCGATCCATAAATAATACGGTACAGACAGTAATTTGCGCTGTTTAACCATCCACGCCATCTCCTTCATCTGAAGCACTTGGAGTTGGTGAATAGTGTTCAATACGCTCATCAAAATCTTCTTCCGTTTCATCTAAGCGCATGATATGGATATCCTCAGGTTCAAACTTCAGCCCCACAACTTTGCCAGGTTCTGACTTCCTAGTAGAATGGATCATCCACTCGTTACCATCCAGATCGTATCCGATCATTTCATAGTGCACGCCTCTAAACAATTGCGTGTCCACAGTTAACAGAATATCCCCATCAATGGCATCAGTTAAAACTAGATCTTCGGGTCTGATAACCACTTCTACTTTTTCGCCTGGCCGCATCCCGCCGTCTACACAGGCAAACTCTTTCCCTGCGAAAGAAACGATATAATCAGAGACCATTCGACCTTCAACGATATTACTTTCACCAATAAAATCAGCCACATAGCGATTGATCGGTTCATCATAAATATCAATAGGTGATCCCGTTTGAACGATTTCACCATCTTTCATGACCATGATTTCATCGCTCATGGCCAACGCTTCCTCCTGATCGTGTGTGACAAATAAGAAAGTAATGCCTAAACGTCTTTGCAGTTCGCGAAGCTCGTACTGCATCTCTGTACGCAATTTCAAATCCAATGCGGAAAGTGGCTCATCTAGGAGCAGGACATCTGGTTCATTGACGATCGCGCGCGCAATCGCTACCCGCTGTTTCTGTCCGCCAGACATTTCCCTTATTTCTCTTTTTTCAAAACCGACCAAGCGCACTAAACGCAACGCCGTCTTGACTTTCTCTTCCATTTCTTTTCTATTTGATTTTTTCATTTTCAAACCAAAAGCTACATTTTCAAATACATTCATATGCGGAAATAAAGCATAATCTTGAAACACGGTGTTCACTTTCCGCTTATTCGGCGGTGTATCTGTTGCCAGTTCGCCATTCAAGTTGACTAAACCTTCTGTAGGAGTAGTGAATCCGGCGATAATATTAAGTATCGTTGATTTTCCACAGCCAGACGGGCCCAACAGGGTATAGAACTTGCCTTTCTCCAAATCGAAAGTAATATCCTTCAATACGCTTTCTTCTTCATATTTTTTTTCGACCTGCTTGAAGGAAACAATGATTTCTTCTGTCAACAAAAAACACCCCTTTATAACCGATTTTATACAACCTTTTTATTATAGCGGTTAAGGGGTGAAAAGCAATATTTTTTTAGTTTGTTTTCAGACTATTTTCAATAAAGATATTTAAAAATTGACGCCATCTCACATTCATTTTTTCAGGGACCTGATTTAACGGGAAATACTGTAATGTCAATGATTCGTCTGAATGACTGTTAAGTTCTCCCTCAAACTCAGTTATTTTATATAATGCCGTCACGGAATAATATTCATCTCCATTGTCCAGTCTGACAAAAAAGGCTTTCCCTGAGAGAATATCGACAAAATCATATGCTTTAACTATTAAATTGGTCTCTTCTTTCACTTCTCTGATCAATGTCTCTTCAAAACTTTCTCCCAGCTCCATCAACCCACCAGGCAGTCCCCATGTTTCATCTGGTCGTTGCTGCAGCAACACTTCGTTTTCTTCATTTAAAACGAAAGCAACAGATCCGTTTAATATGAGGACGTCATGCCCGACTTTTTCTCTCAGTTGCGTAACGTAATCCATCAGTTCAACTCACTTTTTTCATATCCATTGATTATCGTTTCGCAGATCTCATGACTGTGCAAGGCGCTTTCTAATGAAACAGGATTTTCACCCTTCGTTTCCACCGCTTGAATAAAGGCCTTTATCATAGGCGTAAATCCTCGTTTTTCAAGAGTCGTGACCCAGTCTCCTGCTTTTGTATGGGTGATTTCGTTCTCTGTGTATGACACTTTGTCTGTTAAATTTTCTAAAACGATCGTTTCCGATTTGCTTTGTATCTCGTATTTTTCCAGTTTAGTTCCGGATTCATTATTAATAGAAACGTACGCCGTTGCCTGCGGTGTTTCCAACATTACCCAAGCGCGAGAAAAATGATCCCCTTCCATCAGGACCTGAGACTTGACCACTGTGGCTGGTTCGTCCAGTAAATAAAGCGCAGTGTCCAAAGGATGGATCATCAAATCGTATATCCTGTACCTGACTTCAAAGTCCGTCTTATTCACTTGATTTTTCTGCATGATGATATGATTTTTATCGGACAGTTGCTTTATTTCCTGTACCATCGGCGCAAAACGTCTATTGAAACCAGTCATGAGCAGCGTTTCCTGTTTTATTGCGAAATCCAGCAAGGCTCTTGTGCTCGCAATATTTTCAGTCACTGGCTTGTCGACAAAGACCGGTATACCTTTATTCAAGAATGCGCGGCAGACATCATCGTGTGATCCTGTTGGTGTATGAATAAAAACAGCATCTACACGTTCCGTTAGATCACGCCATTCTGTATATAAGCGCTCTTCTGGTACGCCATATTTCTTACCTAACTCCTTCAGTGTTTTTTGTGTGCGTGTGGAAAAATACCACTCGTGTTCTGGGAATAGCGTCGTATATACGGGCAAGTATGCTTTTTGAGCGATACCCCCGAGTCCTATTACACCGATTTTCATAATAAAACCTCCATTTATGATTATTACCTTCAATATAACATGTCATGCGTTCATTAAACACGCCATTGTTTCTAAAAAAAAATAATTCTATACACGCCGCTCTATCGCATCCGTGTATAGAATCGCTTTATAAATTCTAGCTTTCTTCAGCTAAAAATATTTTATTGAATTTTGCTTTTATTGTATCTTTCGCTTTGCTGATCAATTCACGGCTTGCCTTTTCATCTGTCCTCAGATCTTCACCGATGATTTTGACTTCTGTTTCTAACGTGACACCATCTTTTTCCAAGATGACTTCCTTGATGTGATCGATCAATTCAATATAATCTGTGGCCGTTGCATTATTGATATTAACAATAAAGCCAGCGTGTTTGGTCGACACTTGAGCGCCTCCCCAAGTGAACCCCTGTAGCCCGGCATCTTGGATAAGTTTACCTGTGAAATAGCCTGTCGGACGTTTGAATACTGAACCACATGAAGGATATTCTAAAGGCTGCCTAGATGTTCTCAAATAAGTCAATTCATCCATCTTCTCTTTGATTTCTTCTTTATCTCCAGGCTCAAGTTCGAACACAACTTCTAAAGCAATGTCATCTGAATCTTGTAAAATACTGTGGCGGTAATCAAATTGCATGTCCTCATTGACCATCTCTTTTATTATACCTTGACGGGTCAACACCGTGACTTTTTTAATGACTTCCTTCACTTCTCCGCCATAAGCACCGGCGTTCATATAAATAGCGCCACCCACACTTCCGGGTATTCCGCAGGCAAATTCCAATCCTGTCAACCCAGAGTCATAAGCTCGCTTACTCACTTCAATCAGTGGTGCCCCTGCAAACACCCGTATGATATTATCCTGAACAGATATTTGATTCATATCTGTCAAAATGATCGTGGCTCCTCGAATGCCGCCATCTTTAACAATCAAATTGCTGGCATTACCTAAAATAGTCAGCGGCCAGTTGTTCTCATTTAACCATTTCACCAAGGTTTGAACTTCCTCTTTGGTCTTAGGAAAGACAAGGGTATCCGCAGGTCCGCCTGTCTTAGTATATGTATATCGGGACAACGGTTCATTTTCTTTTATATTTGCATCAGGAAATGCTTTCTTAAAGGCTGTTATAGTCATAGATTCAGTGATTCCTCTCATAATAAGTGCTTGAATGTGTTTGAATATATCATTATCAAATAATCACATTCATTTTAACACTATTCTACCCTATAATGTAAAGTAATAAGCAATTGTCACTTAATCGTCATGTGGTTACCGG
Organism: Alkalibacterium sp.; assembly: GCF_046484155.1. GTDB lineage: Bacteria > Bacillota > Bacilli > Lactobacillales > Carnobacteriaceae_A > Alkalibacterium. The sequence goes on along the minus strand of NZ_JAWOBT010000069.1, from coordinate 13,181 downwards.
TTCTCATCTCTTACATGCAATGACTCGCATATCTTGCTATTCGATTATTACGGTATTCACCATCAACTACACAATCAAGACGGACGGGTTATAACGCTCGAATACGACAACTTTTTCATTGTCAATGTTTAGATGAAAACAAACCGGTTATTTTATGCCGAAATCTGAATGTGGCACATGCCGAAATTGATTTGAAAAATGCGTGTTTTGCTGGTTTTGCATGCGAATCCCTTTCAGATCCTTCAAATAAAGGTTTTATCGATTCATTCAGCTATTTCCATCCCAACATAGAAGATGTTTATTGCTATTGCAATTACCATTTTGGATTTACAAACGGAATGCCGGGTGGTGAATCGACTATTTCTCAACTTCGGAGCAATTAGAATCCCACCTAAAAGAGGTTGAAATACACAGTGATCAAAGGGAATCTGATCACTGTCCGGTAGAACTCGATATTGATATGATGATTTAAATCAATCAAAAAAGACCTGTTGTCTGTTACTGTGAAAATAACAGACTTGCTTTTTAAAATAGACTTATCTATAATTAGTGTGACAATTAAATATTATATATGCGGGAGTAACTTGCAGAGGTAATCTGTTGCAGTGCCACCATTCGTAGATTGATAATCTGCTGGTGCTGTATTAAATAGTGAGACGTATACGGATTTATCATCAATTATTCCGTATGCGTCTTTTTTCTTACTCCAACATGAAAAGAGGAAGGATAAAACAATGAATTATTATCAAGACACAAAAGACAAGGTCCTGGAATCACTCGATTCTTCACCTCAAGGACTGAATCAGTCGGAGGCAAACAAACGGCTGGAAGAACATGGCTACAACGAAATCACCCGCAAAGATAAGAAATCAATTTTCTCCATGTTTGTTGATTCATTTAAAGATCCAATGGTTGTTGTTTTATTGATTGTGGCCATCGTTCAAATAGCCATAGGTGAAGTGATCGAATCATTGATCATCTTCGTTGTTTTGATCTTGAATGCCATTTTAAGTGTGGTTCAGACAAAAAAAGCGGAAGATTCACTCGAATCGTTGGAAAAAATGTCTGCCCCGACCGCTAACGTTTATCGGGATGGAAAAACGAAACAGATCGATGCCAGAGAATTGACCATCGGAGACGTCGTCGTGCTGGAAGCTGGAGATAACATCCCTGCTGACGGGCGACTCATAGAATCTGAATCCCTTCAAATTGAGGAAGGATCATTGACCGGTGAGTCAATGCCTTCTGAAAAAACGATAAAACCTTTAGAAAAAGAAACCACGCTTGCTGATCGAATCAATATGGTTTACAGCAGCACACTGGTAACTTATGGACGTGGTGTCATGGTCGTGACTTCAGTAGGTGAAGATACTGAGATGGGTAAAGTTGCTGAAATGCTTCAAAATGTGGCTGCGAAACAAACACCCCTGCAAAGAAAACTGGAGCATTTCAGTAAAAAATTAGGGATAGCGATCCTGCTCTTATCTGTTCTTATTTTTGGTATTCAGGCTGCACGTATCTTCCTGGGAGATACACAAGATGTGGCCATACCTCTGCTTAACGCCTTTATGTTTGCCGCTGCGGTTGCCGTTGCTGCTATTCCAGAAGCCCTGCAGTCTATCGTAACCATCGTATTATCTGTCGGTACAAATAAAATGGCAAAAAACAATGCGATTATCAGACACCTTCCCGCTGTCGAGACACTTGGTTCTACGAGTGTTATTTGTACAGACAAGACAGGAACATTGACACAAAACAAAATGACAGTTGTCGATGAATATATTCCAAATGGCGAGTCCAATCTTTTTTCTGGTGATAGCAATACTTGGACAGAATCAGAGAAAATACTCATGCAAGTGGCTGTGTTAACGAATGATTCGACTATCAATGAAAAAAATGAATCGAGTGGTGACCCTACCGAAGTCGCTTTGATCGCCTATAGCAACGAGCAAGGTCTTCCTTACAATTCAGTAAGAGATGAATATCCGAGAATCGCTGAACTGCCCTTCGACTCGAGTCGTAAACGCATGTCGACGGTTCATGAAATCGATGGGGAAAAACGCCTGCTTGTAAAAGGTGGGCCCGATGTTTTATTCAAACTTTGTTCCAAGGTTAAAATGAATGGGGATATTGTTGAACTGACAGAAGAACGTTTAGAAGAACTGAAACAGAAGAATGAAGATTTTTCTAATCAGGCTATGCGTGTTCTGGCATTTGCCTATAAACCTTTAGACACAACAGATGTCAGTATTGAAGATGAAGATGACCTGGTCTTCATTGGTCTGCTTGCAATGATCGATCCTCCTCGCAAGGAAGTATACCATGCGGTAGAAGATGCTGCTAAGGCGGGCGTAAGAACAATCATGATTACGGGTGACCATAAAACAACTGCACGAGCCATTGCTCGTGATTTGAACATATCTAAAGAAGGTGACCTTGCCTATACAGGACAGGAATTAGATGATCTATCCGAAGAAGAACTCATGGACCAACTAGAAAACATTACTGTTTATGCTCGAGTATCTCCGGAAAATAAAATCCGTATTGTTACAGCTTGGGAAAACAAAAATCAGATCACAGCTATGACTGGCGATGGTGTCAATGACGCACCTGCATTGAAACAAGCTGATATCGGTATAGCTATGGGTAGTGGAACAGATGTAGCCAAAGATGCCTCAGCGATGATTTTAACTGATGATAACTTCGTTTCCATTGTCCGTGCTATTTCAGTTGGACGTACGATATTCAGTAATATCAAAAAATCTATAACTTATCTGTTCTCGGGTAATCTGGGTGCTGTTACTGCAATCATATTTGCCTTAATTATGAATTGGGTAAACCCGTTCACTGCACTACAACTTCTCTTTATCAACTTAGTTAACGACTCGCTGCCAGCTATCGCTTTAGGTTTAGAACCCGCCGAACCTAACGTCATGGAACAGAAACCACGAGATCCTAATGAATCCATTTTTTCTGGTAATACATTCAGAATCGTTGCTTTCCGTGGAGCGCTTATCGGTATCGCTGTTATCATCTCTCAGTATATTGGTCTCCAATATTCAAATGAGATGAGTGTCGCCATGGCCTTTACTACATTAATATTGTCGCGAACACTTCAAGTATTCCCAGCTCGTTCCAATGTAGAAACAAGTATTGGCGCTGGATTCTTCAGTAACAAATTCGTGATTATCGCTTTCGTTATTTGTTCAGGCTTATATAGCATCACCTTGTTACCAGCTGTTAGAGGAATCTTCTCTATACCTGCTGACTTTGGTTTAACTGAATGGGCAATTGCAGCCGGATTAGCCCTTACAACAACTATCATCATGGAATTGAGAAAAATTATCTTACCGTATAAAAAAGCAGAATAAGTTTTTAAAGAGCGTGTATTTATCTTTTTGACGAGATAAATACATGCTCTTTTTTCACTTTTTTCAAACAAGATATTTCTCTCCTATCCACCTAACTCACTTGAAACTCCTGTGAATCATGCTATACTGTAAAGACTAAATAAGATATTAATAAAAGAGGTTAACAAAATGAATTTTACAGCTATAGATTTTGAAACTGCCAATCGCCAGTCACACAGTGCCTGTTCTGTCGCTTTAACTATCGTTAGAGATAATAAAATCGTCGATGAATATTACACCTTGATTCAGCCCGAAACCCGGTTTGACCGTATGAATACGCAAATACATGGAATAAGAGAAACTGATGTTTACGATTCACCAAAATTTCCTGATGTGTGGAATGACATGAAGCAGTTTTTCACCCCGGATCAATTAGTCGTGGCTCACAACATGCCATTTGATAAACGTATTCTAACTGGTACGCTAGCCCATTACGGTTTAGACGCACCTGGATTCCAAACGCTTTGTACTGTGCAGTCTTCTCGCTCCTTACTACGTGAATTACCCAATCACAAATTAAATACCGTCGCAGCACACTATGGTATCCTTTTAAATCACCATCATGCACTGGATGATTCACGTGCCTGTGCAACGATATTGATCAATCAGGAAAAAGAATACGGCAAGTTTTCTTTAGACCGTTTCATTAGATGATTATCTAAATAAAGACGCCAGGGAATGATTCCCTGGCGTCTTTATTTAGATTAATTTGCTCATTAAGCAAACGTTAAGTAATTGTCCTTCATCTTTGACACCTTGTTCCATAATGGCTTCTAATTTGAAACCCAATTTTTCATATAAATGACGGGCTCGAGTATTTCGTTCCTGCACTTTTAATTCCAGGCGACTAAGCACTGGCGATTCGTCTGCCCAAAGCAACAGTTCCTCCATCAGCAACGTTCCTAACCCGAAGCCCCAATAGTCTTTGTCTACGACGACACCGATTTCTCCAATATGCTCGATCTTTGGTTTATCGGAGGCATGTATAGATGCAATACCAACAACTTCTTCATTCACACGGGCAATAAACACACAATTATTTAAAGATGAATAGATAGTATCAAGTTGTTTCTCTTCTTCCTCAACACTCACTCCGATCCCTTCCCCACCTTGGGTCATGTATCCGGTCTGAGTGGCCGTTTCATTCAATAATTTTAAAATTTGCTCAGCATCACTTGGAATAGCTTCTCGTATAATACACTCAATCGCTTCACTCATTTTCTAATCGCTCCACTATTTCAATATACTTTTTACCATGTGCTTCAAAAATCAATTCACGTTGTTCTGAATCGTTTAAAACATTGATTTGAATCAACAGGTGTTCCTCCGGTAGATCTTCTTTCATAAAAGAACCCCATTCCACAATGGTGATCCCCTCACCAAAAAAGTATTCTTCTAGTCCCAGATCTTCATCTTCAGCCTCTTCAAGACGATAGAGATCCATATGATAGAGCGGTAGGTCCCCATCAGTGTATTCCTTTATCAACGTATAGGTGGGACTTTTTATTATGCGCGCGATCCCTAGTCCTTCCGCGACACCTTTAGTAAAGGTCGTCTTGCCTGCTCCTAATTGACCTTCCAGCAAAACAGTCATGGAAGGCTCTAGTAAAGCAGCTAATTTTTTTGCTATCATTTTTGTCTCTTGCTCACTTTTTGTAATTATCTTCATCGTTACCCTTCTCTACTCATTAACTATTCATAATCCTATCATATTTCATGACATAATCATACTTTTTACAAAAAAAAGAGCTGGCGTTTAGCCAGCTCTTTGTGTTCCTATTTATTTACCTAATGCATTTTTCCCGGCATATGACCAAAGCATCCAAATTGTTTGATCAACAAATGCTTTTTGTGCAATCAGCATATCAACGGTTACATCATCATTGCTCTCATCGATCAGATCTATTGCATTTTTCAGATCATCTCTAAGGATTTCAAAATCTAAAACAATGGCTTTGATGAACGGTTCTTCAGGAATGTTTTTGTTCTCAAGCGTTTCTTTAATAGATGAGTGATCAATAAATTCCTGGAGAGTTGAATAGGGCTGCCCACCGATCTGCAAGAGTCTTTCAGCCGTAGCATCCATGTGTTCAGTTATTTCATCGTAATACTCTTCCAGCTTAACATGTAAATCAAAGAAATGATGTCCTCTGATGAACCAATGAGCTTGATGAAGTTTCGTGTAAAACAGACCTTGGGTAGCAACGAGATCGTTCAAACATTCTTTCACTTCTGGTGTTGACATTTTTATTCCTCCTTTGTATTTTTTCTTCTACCCATAGAGTATGACAATTTTTTTGCGTTCTCAACTAATATGACTTTATCGACAGAAGATAACTATTTAGTTATACTGAATGAAGAACCAAGGAGGTCCTATGAATGATTCAAGTTAAACAGATCGAAACAGGCGGTATCCAAGAAAATTGCTATATAGTCTATGAAAATACTGAAGCATTGATTGTCGACCCAGGTGCTGAAGCAAGTAAGATCAAGAAGGAACTGGAAAATTTGGGTGTTACACCCCTAGCTGTAATATTGACCCACACACATTATGATCACATTGGAGCACTGGAAGATATTCGTGTGGATTATGACATCCCTGTCTACGTTAGCCCCAAAGAGCAAGAGTGGTTAGGGAATCCCAGTCTGAATCTATCGACTTATACGAATTATGAAATTAGCGCTAATCCCGCAGAATACACATTTGAACCATCAGAATCAGTAATCATCGGTCCTTTTACATTTGAAGTGGTTGCCACTCCCGGACACTCGCCAGGTGGCGTCAGTTTCATTTTCAAAGATGAGAACTGTGTCTTTTCTGGAGATGCTTTATTTAAGGGCGGTATCGGCCGGACAGATTTGCCTGGAAGCGAACCGGAAAAATTGATACCGGCTGTAAAAGAACAGCTCTTTGTCTTTCCGGATGACTATACCGTTTACCCAGGCCATGGAGATTCTACAACCATCGGTTATGAAAAACGAACGAACCCTTACTTTAGAAATGGAAAGGATAGTTAAAGTGAAACGAATTTTACTTTTGCATACAGGTGGCACCATTTCGATGAGCACAGACCAGCGTACAGGTGCCGTTAAACCAACTGAGGAACATCCTTTACACCAGTACAGTCACTTATTTGAAGAAAACATTGAAATAAGTGAAGAAGATATTTTTCATTTACCTTCTCCACATGTTACTTTGCACAATATGCTGGATATGCAAAAGAGACTCATTAAAGCCATTGATGAAGAACATTTCGACGGTGCTGTGATTACTCACGGAACAGATACTCTAGAAGAAACGGCCTACTTTTTAGACCTGACTCTAGACTCACCTTTTCCGATTGTCTTAACAGGGGCAATGCGGCCAACAGATGAGCTCGGATCTGATGGAGTGAGCAACTTGCAAAATGCGATTTGGACGGCTCTATCCATGGATTCGAAAGATAAAGGAATACTGGTTGTAATGAACGAAGAGATACACACCGCTCGATACGTCACCAAAACACACACGACCAATATAGCGACATTCAGAACCCCAACATTTGGTCCGATCGGCATTGTATCCAAACACAAAGTCCGCTTCTTTCAAAAACTGGTCTTTGATGAAACTTATCCCGTTAAGTCCATCTCTAAAAATGTGTGTTTATTAAAAGCTTTTGCTGGAATGGATAGCACGCTATTCGATGCGCTTGCTTCAACTAACATCGACGGTCTCGTTATTGAAGCCTTAGGTGCTGGGAATTTGCCCCCAGCAACATTACCCGGTATCAAGAGACTACTTAATAATAACGTTGAGATCGTCATCACTTCCCGCGCATTTAGTGGAATAGCTCAGGATATTTATGCCTACAAAGGCGGGGGCAAACACCTGAAAGAACTTGGCGCTATTTTTGCTCCAGGTCTGACCGGTATTAAAGCACGGATAAAATTACAAGTCATTCTAGAACAAGATAATGCAGACGATCTGATTAAACAATGTTTTGATTGATTTATTAAAAAACAGCACGTATCTGTCAAGTGACAGACACGTGCTGTTTTTTATTTAAACTCTATTGTTCTTTTTAATTCATGAACAGTTAAGTCAGCTAAATGATTTTTCCATTTTGCATCTTTCCATTGCCACATATTTGTTCTGTTTTCATTGAAATAACGCAATGAGAAGACTTCCGCACCCTGGTTTAGATAGATCTCCATTGACGAATCTTCCAGGAACAACTGCACCGTTTCAAGCGGTCGTGTCAGATTAACACTTCTCGTTTCTCGCTCTCCCGTTAACCAATTCGTGCGTTCCACGGTGATACGCTTTTCGGTCGCCTCATAAGTGATTGTGACTTCATTACGGAAGTTCCAGGTAAAGGATGCTGGCGATTCGTCCCACGAACAATTCATTTCTTGCTCCGGTGTGGACAAGATAATTCTATCTTTCAGAGCTATGTCCTTTAACAAATCAAACGATGCGAGTCTCAATTCTTTCAGTTCTTCGACGGGTTGCTGTAACAACTGATTTCCCACTATTTTGATTTCTCTAGGCAGCGTTAGGTGATGAATCCATCCCTCATTTATAGTAGGAACTGCAGCCTCAACTTCGGGATCCATCGCCCCCATCCAACCTAAAATGATGGTTCTTCCATGATCATCTTTGAAAGATTGAGGAGCGTAAAACTCGAACCCTCGGTCCATTTCAATAAATCCTTCTTTATCTGGAATGAATTTCCCAGATCGAGCCTCCCCCAGTATATAACCGGTTTGAAAGATGTTCTGGTAAAAATCACCTTTAGCCTCTAATCCTTGCGGGGAAAAGACAAACACGTCCTTATTGGGCAATTTCAACACATCCGGACATTCCCACATATATCCAAAGTCTGGCAAAGCATCCATGAATTCACCCTCAAATGACCAGTTGAGCAAATCCGGTGAACGGTACACTATGGTCGTCCCTTTTAAATCTAGCGTTTGTGCGCCCAGTATCATCCAGTATTCATCTTTTTCCTGCCAAATTTTCGGATCTCTCAGGTGCGCCGTATAATTATTGGGATGATCGAACAACGGTCCTCTTTTCTCAAAATGAATACCGTCTTCTGAAACAGCCAAACATTGATAACTTTCTCTCTCACCGTTAACATTGCGGACGTTTCCAGTATAAAATAAGTAGAGCTTTCCCTCTCGCTCAAACGCACTGCCAGAATAACACCCATCTTTATCGAACCAATCTGTCGGTTCCAAAGCGGGTTTCAAATAATCCCATTCGATCAAATCAGTAGAGACAGCATGACCCCACGTTTTATTCGCATGTGTTGTCCCTTCTGGATTCCATTGAAAGAATACGTGATACTGATTGTTAAAATAAACTAAGCCGTTAGGATCATTAAGCAACCCATGAGGTGCGCGCACATGATAATAGACTGTATAGTTCTCATCATTTTGTTCTACTTTTGACATCTTATTCCTCCTGAGTAATTAAGCTTTTGAACCTTCCATATCTTCTCTCATTTTATCAGTATAACCAAAGAAATATGTGAGTGTGAAAGCAACACCGATAGCAACCAAGTTAGCTAAAATGTACCATAAGAGTTGGTCATTCAGATAAAGAAGTGTTCCTGGAATTACGGTAACTGCCATTCCTGTTGCTTCCAGGTTTAAAATATCACCCATGAAACCACCAACAGCACCCCCGACTAAACCGAATGCAAAAGGTTTAATGTATCGTAAGTTCACACCAAAGATAGCCGGTTCTGTAATTCCTAAAAAGGCTGATAAAGCTGAAGGATAAGCCAGAGCTTTCAATTTCTTAGATTTTGTTTTCATAGCTACAGCTAAAGTTGCTCCACCTTGAGCGGCAACACTGGATGTAATGATCGCGTTATAAGGATTCACACCTGTATTGGCTAATAACTGAATTTCTAAAAAGTTAAAGATATGGTGAACACCCGTTATAACCAGTACCTGATTCAATCCACCAATAATAATCCCTGCCAGACCAAATGGTAAATCGAGCAACCAGATCACTGCTTCCAATATGACTTCTTCTAATGAGTGGAATACTGGACCAATGATAAAGAGTGCAAGAATACTCATCACTAATAATGTTCCAAATGGAGATACAAGTAAATCTAAAGATTCGGGAACATTTTTTCTAAACCATTTTTCGACTTTAGCTCCAATATAGCCTGCAATGAAAGCTGGTAATACCGTTCCTTGATACCCGACGACAGGGATAAAGCCTAACATATAAATAGGTAAAGCGTCCCCGCTAGCTACTGCATAAGCATTTGGAAGTGCCGGGTTAACTAACATCAGACCTAAGACTATCCCTATAACCGGTGAACCGCCAAACACTCTAAATGCTGACCAGGCCACTAAAGCTGGTAAGAAGGCAAAAGCTGTATCCGTTAGGATCTGAGTATACAATAAGAAGTTTACACTGATATCCTCTGGAACTAGTCCAAATAATCCCAGGACTTGCTCTTGTGTTAGTAAGCCGCGTAATCCCATAAATAGCCCTGTTGCAACAAGAACAGGAATAATGGGAACAAATACATCACCAAAGGTTCGAATAGCCCGTTGAAATACGTTCCCTTGTTTTTTAGCCTCTTCTTTCATCTCTCCTTTAGACGTACCTGGTAATCCAAGATCAATGATTTCATTATAGATTTTGTTAACCGTTCCTGTACCAAAAATAATTTGATACTGACCAGAATTATAGAAGACACCTTTTACTTTTTCGATATTCTCTATCTTGCTGTCATCCACTTTTTCTCTGTCCTTGACCATTACACGTAAACGCGTAGCACAATGTGCAACCGAATCAACGTTATCTTTTCCGCCAATTGCATCAATCACTTGCTGAGCAATTTCTTTGTTATCTGCCATGTTTATCCCTCCAATTTTTATGGTCCCACTTATTTTGGAACCGGTTCTATTCCATTGTAAATGAATGCGTTTTCCTTGTAAACCCTTTAATTTAATTTTTTTGTCGTTTCCTTGATTATTAATTGATTATCTAAAGCTTGTTGGTGAGGAACTTCCTCTTTCAAAATCATCTTCTCAAGTGTTTCGATGGCCAGATTACCGATAGTATAATAGGGATATTTAACAGTAGTCAACGCCGGCGACATGAAAGAGAGTAAGTCATACCCGCCGTACCCTGTTATGGAGATATCCTCAGGAATAGCTATGTTTAAATCATGAGCCGCTTTCATTACCGCCAAGGCTATCGTATCTGTTGCACCCACAATAAATGTTGCTTTCGATTTTTTCAATTCTATTATGGCTGTATTATAGGCCTCTCGCATGAGGAAAGAAGTCTCCACCACTTTCACCTTTGCCAGGCTGTTTCTTGAAGTACCTTTATAGAATCCGTCATATCGGTCACGGCCAACCGCTTTGTCTTCTTGTGATACATTGAAATACAGGAAATCATGATGCCCTAGATCCAGGGCATGTTGTGCGATTTTTTCACCTGCTCCATAATCATCATGAATAATGGATGGGATTTCTTTTGTTTCCTGTCCCAACACTAAAAGTGGGATATCGATTTCTTCTATTGCCTTTCGGTGTTTGGCTGTCACTTCTTTGGCTAAGAAGATGATGCCATCGACCTTTTGCTTAGCCAGCGTGTTAATATCTTCTATTTCTCTTTCAGTTTCTTGGTTAGCATTTGTAATGATCAACTGAAATCCTTTTTCATATGCTTTATAATCTATGCCAGACAGCACTTCATTCGTTGAAGGTGAATCCAGACGCGGAATGATCACTCCGATCATGTTTGTTTTTTGAGCTTTTAAACTCCGAGCAAACGTATTCGGTTTATAACCCCGCTTCTTTACAATTGCGTCAATTTTTTCTTTTGTCTTGGGACTGACTGACCCATTATTTAAATACCGGGACACCGTACTCTTTGCCACACCCGCTTCTCTTGCAATATCATTGATTGTTACCATGATTGAACTCCCATCTTATCTTTTATTCCATCGAAAACTAGCTGAAGCATGGATCGTTTCACCCACTAGAATATGATGATCAGTATACAGGTGTCCCTCCGAACGCTGGCTGACCTTACTAGTTACTGTATCGCCTTCTTTGACTTCTTTATCGAATGTAATGATGCCATGCTGTATTTGATGTGCTGTAATAAATGATGCATTTAAACTATCTAGTAACCACTCTATATATTTTGAATTATTGACATGCTGGTTTGTATCAATATCAAAATAACGGACGCTGTAATTCGTTTGAACTGCTTGTACGAGATCTACTTCATGCGGTTTGGAGTTTCGTCGTATCCGTTTAGAAAAAACAGCTTCATAGGGGGCAACGAGTTCACTTGGAATTCTTGCCATCTTTCTATTCTCATTATCCATGAGCGCAAACGTTGTCTTGACTTCTATTAGTTTATTTTGATCATCATCGCGTACAATAAACTCACGATAGGTAAAGAGTTTGTTATATTCCGTTGCAAACGTTTCTATTTCTACTTCTTCTTTATAACCTGGCATTCGTGTGACTATAAATTCATATCTGAGAACGATCCAGTTGAATCCCATTTCTCTAATGATTGATTCCTGCCTATTCAATTCGGCTGAATGATTTTCCGAAACATTCAAGAGTAAATTGACCAGCATAGATAAGGTCAGCTGTTGCGTACGGTCACACATATAATATGTAACATTTTGCTTTTGTTTATACGATTGACTCACATTCATTTCTCCTTTAGTTTCATTGCTTAAATTATAGAAGTAATTGATTTATATTACAATTTTAATTAACGATACTTATGAAGAAGCAAGTTTTCACATTATTTTACCTAGTTTAGTCTAGAATTTGATGAGAAAGATTTTTTTTAAAAATAATTGGTTATATTTCATTGAAATTATCATGTGTTTTGTATTAGAATAGAATTTATAGTATAATGAAAAATGGAGCTAAATTTTAATCTTACTTATGATTCCTTCATTATTATGATTTGTAAGATTAGAACTTATCGCAATTTTCAAAAATTTAAGGAGGAAATTACATGAAAGATTCTGAAAACAACAGAAATAAAGGGTTTCTCGGTTTTATCGAGCGTGTAGGTAATGGTTTACCTCATCCAGTTATTATATTCGTAATATTAGCTTTAGCTATTATCGTGATATCCGAAATTGTTGCCCGCTTTGGTGGACCAGTTGAATATTTTAACGCAAGCGAAGGTGCTTTCGTAAGCGTCGAGGCTATTTCATTAATGTCAGCCGATGGGATCGCACACATTTTCAATAGTGCTGTAGATAACTTTACAGGATTCGCACCTTTAGGGACAGTACTTGTTGCTATGCTAGGTGTCGGTGTCGCTGAATGGACAGGCTTGATCTCTACGACACTTAAGAAATTACTAAGAAATGTCCCAACAGGACTTTTAACTGCTTCTGTGGTATTTGCCGGTATTATTTCTAATATCGCTTCCGATGCCGGATATGTTGTTGTTATTCCGTTGGGTGCTATTATTTTTGCGGGAGCTGGTCGTCACCCTATTGCCGGTCTGGCCGCAGCCTTTGCCGGTGTGTCTGCCGGATTCTCAGCTAACTTGATCTTCGGTCCTACTGATGCTTTACTTGTTGGTATTACAAACGAAGCCTTGACCGCTGGTGGTATTGACTACGATGTAGCTGTTACAGCAAACTGGTACTTCATGATTGTTTCTACATTCGTATTAACTGCCGTAGGTGCTTTTGTCACCGAAAAAATAGTCGAACCGCGACTTGGTGAATATAATGGGAGCTATAAGCCAGATGATGA
>NZ_JAWOBT010000059.1:0-20554 GCF_046484155.1 Alkalibacterium sp. | reverse complement strand
TACTATTTCTTTTTCATAACCAGCTTGTAATTGTCTGATGATTGAATTCGCTTCAGGTACATCAAACTTCCGGTTGTCAATTTGATTGATCGGCATGACTTCCTTGGTAGTACTTGAACAAAAGACTGCATCAGCATCTAATAGGTCCTCAGTGGTAAAGGATTTTTCGTATACAGGAATATTTAATTCTCTCGCACACTTTTTCCAGACGACATTCGTAATACCAGGTAAAATCAAATGGTCATTTGAATGAGTATAGATTGCACCATCTTTAATCATTGCGACGTTTGAAGAAGAACATTCTGTGACAATATTATCTCTGTGCAAAATAGCTTCCTCTGCATCTTTTTTGTGCGCTGCATGTTTTAACATGATATTTCCTAATAAAGAAATCATTTTGATGTCACATCTCAACCAGCGAATGTCCTCTTCTAGAGTCGTTTTGATTCCGGATTCAAATTTTTCCATGTCTCTTTCAGCAGCCGTAATGGCTCCTGTCATCATGGGTATAACATCCACTGAAGGATAAGCGTGATCTCTCGGAGAGGCATTTCCACGTGTCATTTGCACATACAATTTCCCTGTTATCACCTCTGATTCATTTAAAAGCTCAATGAATAGAGACTTTATTTCACTTTTTGTGTAAGGCACAAGCATTTCTATTTTTTCAGCACTCGAAAATAATCGGTCGATGTGTTCATCTAAATAAAAAAATGTGTGTGCATATATTCGTATGACTTCATACACGCCATCGCCAAATTGATACCCTCTATCTTCAAAATCAATGTTAACTTCTTCTCTATCTACAATTCTATTTTCCCAAATGACTTTCATAATGACTTCCCCTTTTTATTCAAACGTTTAGGCAGGTATCCGTAAATAAATAACCAGATAAATGTACTATTAATTAATAGCAGCCCTATCATCGACACCCATCCATTATTAATTGATGCTAGACTAAACACTATCATGCTTCCCGTCAGCAAAATAACTAATAACTTTTGAATCGTATTAAGCTTATCAGTATCTGTACTAGGATACAATCTAAAATAAACTGTTTTTTTAAAAACTTGTCTCATTGGTATTAGTTGAAACCCAATGAGATACAAAAACAAAACACTTATAATGCTATTAATTATCCAGTTATTCGAGAAATATAAAGCGATACCTCCGATTAACACCAACCTTAAGTAGAGTCCACTAAAATTATAATTTCTGACAAACATTCTTGATAGAAAATATATTTCCGGATTTTGATTAAAGACAGAAAATTTATAAAAGAAATCCAAAAACTTAAGTCTTTTAACTTTATGTTTAGAATAAGGCGTTTCAATAAACATATTTATTATGGAGTAAATCTTCTGTGTGCGTCTTTGTTCAGTTTCAATAAGAGATTCCCAACTCCAGTTCTCAGATCGAGTATAAATAAAGACATACAAGAAAAAGAGACCACCTGTAGCTAGCGCTATAAAAAAGCCAATAGGTACCGAAATGAAAATACTGGTGACTATACCGGTCAGAGAGATAATACTGATACTAGATCGCATGGTTCTACTAGTTTTTAATCGATGTTGCTTCAAAGAATAATACGAATAAATACCGTGAGTTATTTTCCATAACATAAGTGTCAGTATCCAGATGATTTGTTCATCTGATTCCATTTGTTCTATACCGGTCAGTAAAGGAATAGATAAAAAACCAATTACTATTGTATAGAAACTATGAAATATTAGGCTGTATACCAAATTCCTTTTCATTATATTATTGAATTCTTTTTCTTTGGGCAAAAGAAAAACAGCATCAGCTGGTTTCACTAATGTCCTTATATTCCCGGAAAAAATAATAAGCAAAATAACGAGGGTTAAAACTACTCTGGGGAGGATGGCATCTATTTGCACTGAGTCTAAATAATTTTGGTACGCTAAACCTGTTGCGCCTCCCAAAACAAGTAATAAAATAACAAAATGATCATTCAAAACATATTTCAAATATTTTCCCAGGTTTTTATAATAGTATGATTGTCTGTTTCTAAACAACTCATCGATCGTCATTTCAAAAAACCTTCCTTGTCTGCCAGTTGTGTATACATTTCATCTAAAGTAGCTTCAGGCATGCCAAATTCTTTTCGTAATTCGGTTAATGTCCCTTTAGCATAAACTTCTCCATTATCTATGATGACAAATTTGTCACAAATTCTTTCTGCACTAGCTAAAACATGAGTAGACATCAGTATCGATGCACCTTCTTGCTTCTTCTGTTCCATCATTTGAATCAGGTCCCTGATCGCTATCGGATCCAACCCCAAAAAGGGTTCGTCGATGATATAGAGAGAGGGTTCAATAATAAATGCGCAGACAATCATCACTTTCTGTTTCATACCTTTGGAAAAATCACTAGGAAACCATTCTAAACGATCGATCAAACGGAACTTTTCCAATAAAGGCATCGCTCTATCCATTGCAAGAGCACTGTCTACATCATATGCCATCGCGGTTATCTCTATATGTTCCCTAAGCGTTAATTCATCATACAGTAAAGGCGTTTCGGGGATAAACCCAATTTTTTTCCTATATAATGAAGGGTTCTCTTTCAATGTTTTACCATCCAGTTTTATTTGACCTTCAAAAGGTTCCATTAATCCTATTATATGCTTGATTGTTGTACTTTTTCCAGCACCATTTAAACCAATCAAGCCAATTAATTCACCATCATTCACATCAAATGAGATGTTTTTTAAAACAGGTATCCGGCTGTATCCGCCTGTTATATTTTCGATTTTAAGACTCATCAATATGTTCCTTCCTACGTTTAATGTAATTATCTTACCATATCTAGCCAGGCTAAAATGAATTTTAGGCTTCTTTTTATTATTTAACCTTATTATATGATAAAATGATGATATACAAAACGATTGAAAGAGGGATAATATGAGTGAGTGTATTTTTTGTAAAATTATCGAAGGGGACATCCCTTCTCGTAAAGTCTATGAAGATGACGATGTTATAGCGATCCTGGATATGTCTCAAGTCACTAAAGGACATACTTTGGTCATATCCAAAGAACATGTTAGGAACATTTTAGACTACTCCGATGACTTGGCCGCTAGAGTGTTTTCGAAATTACCAAAAATTGCTCGAGCAGTTAAAAACTTTGATCCTGATTGTCAAGGATTAAATGTCTTAATGAACAACGAAGAAATTGCTTCACAGAGTGTGTTTCACAGCCATATTCACTTGATCCCCAGATACGATAAGAGTGACGGTTTTGGCTTGAAATGGGAAACACATACGGAAGACTATTCCGAAGAAGAACTGGATGAAATCATGGCAGAGATAAAAAAAGAATTCAAATAACAGAGGAGTGTTTAAATGAAAGATTTTCTACTAGGTAGTTTGTCTGGCTTAGTCGCTGGAGGTATTTACGGTTTGATTAAAACGCCGCGATCAGGTAAAGAAAATCAGCAAGCTCTCAGAAATTATGCTGACGAAACATCTGACCACCTTCAAGATATCTCAGATAAAGTGAATGATTTAAAAAATTCTATTACTCAATTAACGACTGAAATATCCTTTGTTCAGAATGACTTCATGGATGAAATGCAGCATATCGCTAAAGAGTTTCAGCATGAAGCAGAACCGCGCTTACGACGAATACAAGAAAAAACAGAGAAAATCCAAACCGAAATTGAAGATACGACTGCCAATATAGACTACTGAAATATTAAGATAGTGCGTACCACTTTTTCTTTACATTACAATAAAAAAACACCTTTTCATCTACAAGCTCATTTAAGAGCTAGCGATGAAAAGGTGTTTTTCGGTTGAAAATTACTCTTCGTCAGAAGTTTCTTCTTCTACTTCTTCTTCTGTTGTATCAGTATCTTCCTCTGGTTCTTCTTCAACTGGTTCTTCTTCAGTTGTATCCATTTCTTCTTCAACTGGTTCTTCTACGGCAGGCATTTCCATAAATTGTTGCATAGCACCTGAGAGTTCTTCATCTGTTATTTGAACATTAGCGTCTTGAACGACTTTGCTGATAGCTTCTTGGACAAGTTGTTGATCTTGCATATAACCGTCAACGATCATCGTTTCAATATTTTCACGTTCTTCTTCAAGTGTCCCTTTTTCTCCCATTTCTACCATTTTAATAACATGGTAACCAAATTCAGATTCTACAGGTTCTTGAGTGATTTCGCCTTCTTCTAGTTCCGCAGCTGCTTCTTCAAATTCAGGAACAAAACGGCCAGGCTCTAAAGCTAATTCACCATTCGCCTCAACTGTCCCTGTATCGATAGAATGTTCAGCAACTAATTCGCCAAAGTCAGCACCATCATTTAATTGACCGATAATATCTTGAGCAAGTGCTTCTTCTTCAACAAGAATATGGGCGACTGTTGTATCCGCTACATATTCATCATAAGCGGCTTCCACATCTTCTTCAGTCATTTCAGTGTTTTCAAGGATAGCTTCTTTAACATATAAAGAGGTGCGAATATTCTGCTTCACTTCATCTAAAGTTAAACCTTGTGCCGTTAACATTTCTTCAAATGCCTCGACTCCACCATAAGGTTCCGCTTCTGCTTCAAATTCAGCATCTACATCTTCATCTGATACGGCATCTTCGAATTCGTTCTCAAGAATATCTTCAAGCAGAACCTGTTGTAGCATTTGTTCTCCATACGACATTCCACTTTCAGTTGGTTCGTTTTTCATACGTTCGTATAAGTCATCTTCACGAATTTTTCCAGCTTCAGATGAAGCTACTTCTGGACTACTTGAACAACTTGCCAATAACAAACCTGAACAAGCCATTGCGCCTACTAACCATTTTTTCATATTAACTAAAACACATCCTATTATTTTGTTTTATTTCTGTTATTAAATAATTAACCATCGGTACTTAAGTAAATATACCACAGGTTATATAAAAATGATAACGTATATATGAAACTTTTCTTTTCTTCACGAAGTCTTCATAAAAGATTCGTTTTTATGAAGGCTTCGAAGAGGGATTTTCAAAGTTTTTTTTATAAAACGATCGATTATCCATCGCCCATATCTTGTCAGAAAATTCACCCGGCTCAGTTTTTCTGAGTGCCGTATGCATCATATTCATCTTTGCATCGATCTGATCGATATAGTGAATCATTTCGGCCTCAGGTATTAATGGTCTTACTGGAGACCCATATTCTAGTTCACCATGGTGAGCCAAAACTACGTGTTTAAGCAACAAGACGTCTTCATGATCTTCATCGATTTTCAGTTCTTTACAAGCTCTAACTATATCTTCATTGATCATGACAATATGCCCAATCAATTTACCTTCAAGGGTGTAATCTGTCGCAGTAGGTCCACTTAATTCTGCTACTTTTCCTACATCGTGTAAGATGATGCCCGAAAACAGTAAGGAAACGTCAAGATCGCTATACAGTTCAGATAAAGACCGGGAAATACGAAGCATACTAATGGTATGATACGCCAACCCACCCATAAAGGCATGATGATTAGTTTTCGCAGCCGGACTCTGGAAAAAGTCATGCTGATATTTCTTCATAATGAATCTTACTATTCGATTCAAGTTGGCATTTGTAATATCGAATAGCGCATGGTTGAACTCTTCTACCATCTTGTCTTTATTGACCGGGGCCCTTTCAACATATAATTCAGGATTATTCGGTTCATCATCTTTGGCAGGTCGAATAGAATTGATGCGTATCTGGGGATTCCCTTTATATTCATCTTTTTTACCCTCAAGTTTGATCACTGTTCCAGGCTTAAAAAGTTCTATATCTTCAGGTGTTATATCCCAATAATTGGCGCTTATTTCCCCACTAGTATCCTGAAAAACGAAAGACAAATACGGTTTGTTCGTTCGCGTAACTTTTTCTTCTGCAGACTTAATTAAAACATGCAGATTTATTTGTTCATCTTTCTTATGGTCATAAATTTTTTTCATTATTCAGCTCTCCTTATCCACCTTATTTTTTTAAGTATACGCAATTATTATTTTCAATAAAAGAGTGAATACGTTGATCAAAAGAAAAATAGATTAATTGAATATCTTTATCGAAACTAGTCAAAAGTTCATACATTTTCTTCAAACGTAAAGAATCAAGATTAACAAAAGGATCATCGATTAAAATCGGGAATTGGATACTTTCTTTTGTGGCCTTAATAAATGCTAATCTTAAAGCTATATATAAAGGTTCTACTGTGCCACGTGATAAGTCTTCACTATGCCATTTATTACCGTTGTTATCAATTACATATAAGTCATCTTCATCAAAAACGAGTTGCTGATATTTTTCGTTTGTCAGAAAACTGAAATAGGATTCAGCAATAGACAGGGTATGAGGCAGTTTATCTTCTTTCGCATAATGCAATGTCTTCTCAATAATGCCGGCAGCAGCCTTAAGTGTTGACCATTCGTTCACCATATCTTGGTAATAACTCTTTTCATTCTCGTACTCTTGAAGGAGCTCAGTATAGGTGCCGCCATCTTCCAGCTGCTTAATCTGCATTTCAATTTCCATCATTTTTTTCATGATATCTTTCTGCTCAGTTGCTAATAGCTGTTGCTGTCCTTTAAGTTCCCTCATTTTTTCATCCAGATCATTCAGCTGAGCTTTTAAGTTTAACCCATCTTGAACGGGAAGTTTCTCTAATAACAAGGATAATCTTCTCTGTTTTTCGTTCTTTTCTTTTTGAGCAGTATAGAGAGCATATACTTCTTCTTGATTCGTCGTGTTTAGCGATTCGAAAAATTGTCTCTTCGATTTTTTTATTTCATTTACTTTTTGTACATAATAATTGATTTCATGTTGGATAGCATCCGTTTTTTTCATGTACTCATTTAATTCTCGCTGTTCTTTCTTAATTTCCCTAAAGATGGTCTTTATTTCTTTAAATTTTTCTACCACATCTTCTGCTATGAACGTTCGAGTAAATAAATGTTCTAATGACTCTAGTCGTTCAGCAAGATCTCTTTCTGTACTTTGAGTAAGGTGAGTTAAAGCAGACTCTTTTACGAGCAATTCTCTTAAATATTCATATGTTTTCAGCTTATCCAAAACCGAATAAATTGATATGTCATCTGAAAAAATATGCTTCTGTTTCCAATATTCAAAATCTTCGTTAATTAATCGTCTAGCAGTCTTGACATTTTCTAAATTCTTGCTGGTTTCTTCTTTTTGTGATTGAAAGTCATCATTCGCAGCTAGCAGTTCTTTCCACTGGTTCCTCAAGTTTTTTTGCTGGTAAAAGAGATTTTGTTGTTCTTGAGAATAATCGTCTGAAACTTTTTTTCCGGTATAAGATATAAAATAGACTGAAGTAACAACAAGGGCAATTAAGCCAATACTGTATAAAGGATTGAGCGTATAAACATATAAGCTTATCAAAACCGTTAAAATCATAATAACTGGGATAATAAATGTATTGGTATTTTTTTTGTTTTGATTGTCCGTATCACTTGTTTTCTTGTTTAATTCAGCTAATTCATTAAATTTCGAGAGAGGCAATAACTGTGGCTCTATTTTGTCTATCATGTCATTATTAATATTAACACGATACAGCATTGATTTTTCATCTTCCTCTAAAGCAGTGATTTCATTATCAAGCTCTAACATCCTATTTCGTGTGTTTTCCAAGTAATCGCTGTCCTCAGACGTAAGTGTCTGTGGAAGAGGTTCAGCAAGAGAAATGTCTTCTCTGATTTTGGTTTCTATTATCATTTGTTTGATGTTAGACAGATCTTTCCTTTTCAGTTGTAACTCTTGAACCTTATCCTCCCAAACATCCATCTCTTTTTCAAAAACAGTTAATTCTTCCTCGTTTTGTTGATACATGACTAACTCTTTTGATGGTTTGTACTGATGTTGAAGAGCCTTTTGCCTGTCTTGTAATTCATTTATTTTTTGCTGATGCGTTTCGATATCGCTATGATATTTTTTTAACTGATACAAGCCTTCTTCTGGTAAATTTATATTAGGCAACTTTTTCAATCTGTCTTTTATCGTTTCGATTTCTTCAATCGTTTCCTGATATTTTGATAGTTCATTAAGGTCATTTAATTCTTTCGTGACCTCTTCCAATTCCAATTCCACATTTTTTAACTGGTCCTGTTTTGCTAAATCATCTTTGACTAGATTAATGTATGATTCATTGTTTTCTTTAGCGGAATCAAGCACCTTTTTTTTCTCTTTTAATTTCATTTGCAGTTGGTTAATAATCGGCTTTCTTCCCATAGGTTTAAATAATTTTGCTGCCTGAGAATGGTAGTAATCTGCTTGTTTTAAATATTTTTCATGACCTAAAGCGCCAATACTTAGGAAAAAGCGATTGAATTGTTCTTCATTCAATTCTTGAATATCTTCTATACCCTTTAGATCAAACGAATAGATACTTTCGTAAAAAGATCTTGATTTACTATGAAACAGCGTACCTAAAATAGATTCGTCACCTGTCGTACCATCCTCAAACTGTACAACAACATCACCCGTTACTTTTCCCAAGACACGTTCAATGCTCACTTCTCCAAAACGTTTGTCTTGAATGATTATTTTACCACCATAGCGGCTACTTCCTTTCGGTTCGTAACGACTCGAAGAACTATGTCTTGTAGGAAAGCCGAAGAAGATACTATGAATAAAGGACATCAGAGTCGATTTTCCCGCTTCATTTTCTCCAAAAAACAGTTGGAAAGGTGCTTGAACAACAAATTCTGTATCGATCCATTTTCCATACCCATAAATAATTATTTTTTTAATTACCATGACTCATCGTGTCTCCTAAATCTTGAAGCAACAAACGTTCTGCTTCTCCAATAATATCATTTCTATACTTTTCATTATTTTCGTCACTATATTTAGCATAAATATGCATTGCAAATAATTCATGGGTCAATTCTTGGAATACTTCCTCTTGTTTCACATCTGCCAAAGCTTTGTTCCAGGCAGTTGGAAAAGAACTTTCCAACGACAACAATCGGGCTTCTTCTCTTCTTACTAACACATTATGTGAAGCAATATAAACAAAAGAAGACGTTTCGATTTGTTGAAACGCTTGATAAAAGTCATCATCGTCCAATTTTTTCATTACGGATAATGGTATATTTTCAGATACTTCCAGTGTTAGATCAACAAGACAATTTTTATAGTGTTCTTTTGCTAATTCTTTTTTTACGTCTTCAAATATTTTGTTTATCGATTGACAAGAAGTGACATCTAAAGCAACAGACTGCCAGGTTATGTCTGCAGTGGGAATAAACGTTACTTTTTCATTTGTGTCAGTTAATTCTACAAGTAAACAGCCTTTTTCTCCTTCTTCATTCTTGTGCCGTCCTTGGGTGTTTCCACTGTAATAGACTAAAGGATGCTGTCCTAACTGTTGTCGCTTATGAATATGCCCCAGAGCCCAATAGTCATAGTTTTTCTCTTTCAGCTCAGTAAGAGTAAATGGCGCATAACGGGCATGCTCTGTGTTTTGCCCTTCTAAATAGCCATGCAGTAGACCAATGTGAAAGTTGGCTGTCCTATTGCGTGCGGGATAATCTTTTATTTTTCTTTCCTCTATCCAGTTTCGATCATAACTGAAACCACTTATGGCTACAGATTCTTTATTAGCTGTCTCGTATATCTTAGTTTCAACTTCTGGGCCGAATACCTCGACATTTTCTGGAAGCGAAAGATGTAATTCGTCGTTAGTTATATAGTCATGATTTCCATGAATCAGGTATACGCTGATACCGTCGTCATGCAAGCGTTCAAGTTCTTTCCTTAATAATACCTGTGCACGGATACTCCGGTCTTCTATATCATAAACGTCCCCTGCAACTAGTACAAAGTCCACATGATGATGAATTGCCGCATCCACTACCTTTCGCAGAGAATCAAACGTTGATGCCTTGATTTTATCAAAAAGGGCTGCAGGCATATTTTTTAAACCTTTGAAGGGGCTGTCTAAGTGTAAATCAGCCGCATGTATGTATCGAACCATTTTTAATCCATCCTTTGTCGGGCACGTATGTTCTTTAAAAGTTTTAGGAAAAGGACTCACTCTAGGAGTAAGTCCTTTTTCCAATTAATTATTGATATAATTCTCTAACAGGTTTCAATACTGTCTGGTTAATATCATCGATCATTTGTCCTACATGTTTTTCAGCTTCTAGTAGATTAGTGATCGTTTCGTTTTCACCGATTTTACCAGAAATCTCTTGAGCCTGTTGCGCTTCTTCTTCTGTTATTTCTTGACCAGCCATTTGTTTCTCTTGAATCATTTGTTGAACTTCTCTAAACTCGTTGAAAACTCGATTTGCTTCTTCATTTTCTTTTACAGCTTTAAAAGCTGCATCCAATTTTTGAAACTCCTCAGTCTTTCTTAAGTCTTGTTCTAATTGATTAGCCGTGTCATAAATATTTACGGACATACTATCATCCCTTCGGTTTTCGTTCTTTATACGAACGTTTTTTCTTTCTTTATAAGTGTATCATGAATATAAAACAGATACCAGAAAAGATTCTTATTGCTTTACCTACTCATTTTTTGATCTGTTTCTAAATTTTTCAAATAATTCACTTGTTTTATTTTTGAATAGTGAAGCCCCTTCTTTGATGACATCACCAGCTTCTTCCATTCCCCCTGTAAACTGGTCAAAAATCGAAGGCTCTTGTTCCTGGTAACCTTCGCCCGCCTCTTCCACTAAAAATGTGGATTGATCGGTATTAGGAAGAATTCCTTCCAGCTGAGCTTTCATTACCATTCCAATGCCTTGAGAACTGTATGTCGTCAATGAATAATCGTTAACATCGAATCCAGCCCAGCTTGCTATCACAATATCAGGTGTATACCCTACGATCCACTGATCATTTACGCCGACACCATTTTCTGTTTGTGTCGTGCCCGTTTTACCAGCGACTTTATATCCGTCTGGCTGATTGTTTCTGGCCGTACCCGATTCATAGACACTAAGCAGCATGCTGTTCATTTCATCCGAAACAGCTTCTGATAATACTCTTTCTGTATCTACTTCTGTGTTATCCACGACTATTGCTCCCGTTGCATCCACGATTTTTGTAATAAAATGCGGTTCGGCTCGTAACCCCTCATTAGAAAAGACGCTGTAGGCACTCGCTATTTCTAATGGTGATACCCCTGTCTGCCATCCACCACCTAATGCAATCGCTCCGAGTTTTCTTTCGTTATCGGCGACTTCAATACCAAATCTCTCCAGTTTTCTGATGCCTTTATCAATACCTATTTCATTTAATAGCCAGACCGTCGGTGCGTTTAAACTATTAGATAGAGCATCATACATAGGGACTTCCCCCTGATAAGCGCCTGATAGATTGGTTGGCGTATAATCTGTTTCCCCATAAGACAGTTCTTCATCAACCAGCATGGAATAAGGTTCAAAACCTTCTTCTAATGCTGATGCATACACACCCAGCGGTTTGATTACCGATCCCGGCTGTCTGTAGCTTTGTGTGGCTCTGTTCAGTCCTCTAAAGGTATAATCACCTCTTCCGCCGACGACAGCTGTTACACCACCTGTTTTCGGATTCAAAGCGATGGAGGCACTTTGCGCTAAAGTTCCGTCTTCAGCTGATTCAAACAAATTATCATTATTGTATACTGCATCCATCTGCTGCTGATGGATCTGATCAAGCGACGTATAAACAGTATAACCATTATTCAGCAGATCTTCTTCTTCTATATCATATCGGTTTTCCGCTTCCCTGGTCACTGCATCAAAGTAGTAAGGATAACGATAATCGTCTTCTCGGTCATAGCGATCCACTAGAGTTAAACCGGATTCTTGATAGGCAGTCTTTTCTTCAGTTGAAATCACTTCGGTGTCTTCCATCAATCTCAACACCACGTTTCTGCGCTCTATCGATCGTTCATAATCGTCCAGCGGGTTATAATGACTGGGTGCCTTTAACATAGCAGCAATAGTCGCTGCTTCTGGCACAGTAATTTCTTGAGCCGATTTACCGAAGTATTTTGCTGATGCATCTTCCACGCCCCAGACACCATTTCCAAAGTAGGCATTGTTTAAATACATCTCTAAAATTTGATCTTTGCTGTAATTTTTCTCGATCTCTATAGCCAGGAACAGTTCTTTCAGTTTCCTCATGATTGTCTGATCAGCTGACAGATAGGCATTTTTGGCCAATTGTTGCGTAATGGTGCTTCCCCCACCAACAATTTGTCCTCTGTTGATGACATAGCCGAACACTGCCCTACCCAAGCCAATGGGATCGAATCCTCTATGCGAATGAAATCGCTGGTCTTCGGTCGCTATTACGGCATCTGCTATATTCTCAGACATGGCGTCGATTTCTATAAAGGTCCCTTTTTGAGCATACAGAGTACCTGCTTCTTCCCCATTATCGTCAATAATAACAGTAGCTTGTGCCAACCCGGCATGTAATGAATTAACATTCGCCGATTTAGCTAGTATCGCTAAATAAACACTAAAACCGAGAGAAACAATCAACATAAAAAGAATCAGAATTTTCGTTAAATGATTCTTCTTCCATTTTCTTTTTAAAACGATGAAAAACCGCTTAAGCCTCGGAGTGCTGTAATCAATTATTCGATCACTATAAAGTTTAAACTTTTCTTTTAATTTATATTTTGTCATATCTATCCCTCTATATGTTTTTATCTAATCCATACAATCCCAGGTTATCATATCCACCGTATTAGTCTATCGGACTTAAGAAGGATTAATTGGGAACACAGATTTAAACGTTTGCTTTCAGTTCCTTTAAAATAACTTCTATTTCTTTCATATCTTTAGCGTGTGCGCCACTCGCTAACGGATGACCTCCGCCGCCGTGATTAGACGCAATGGTGTTGATGACCGGTCCTTTAGATCTCAAGCGACATCTGTAGGTACCTTCCGGTTGTTCCACAAACACGGCCCAAACTTTCACGCCGGCTATTTTCCCAAGAAAAGGCACAACGGGATGCGTATCACTGTCTTCTACTCCCAATGTTTTCAAAATTTCCTGCGTCAATATAATATGTCCGAGGCCATCTTCTGATAACTCAAAATTTTCCAAAGCATACCCCATCATTTTACTTGTGGTTGGTTCAATTTCGTTCATCTTATCATTCAATTCAGTATGTGAAAAATCAAAGGCCATCAGTTCGCCGGCGACTTTCATTGTATATGGTGATGTGCCGTCATAGAGGAAACGGTTTGTATCTCCGACGATTCCTCCATAAAGAAGACGTGCCGCTTTGCTTGTCATAGTAATCTCATCCGGGAAGGTCAACCATAAATCGGCAACCATTTCACTGCAACTGCTTGCTTCAGTATTGATCCATTCGACTTCGCCATAAGAATCATCAAGTGGGTGATGATCTATTTTGATCCATTGTTTAGCCATTCGATAGTTCTCACCATCGATACGTTTGATATTGGCCGTATCAGTAACAATGACTAAAGCATCATCATAAATATCTCTTTCTACATAATCCATAGTACCCAAATAGTTCAGGTCATCGACAGATGCTCCGGCAACATATACACTTTTATCTGGGAATGACGCTTTTATTATCTCTTTCAGTCCACATTGAGAACCGATAGCATCCGGGTCCGGTCTTACGTGCCGGTGAATGATAATGGTATCAAACTCCTTGATGATATCCCAAACGGCTTTTTTTATTTCATAATCCTCTAGATTCTCAGATTTCAATTGCATTCTTACGGTCTCCTTCTTCTTGCTATTTTTTTTGAATAAGCTGACAAACCACGAGTGCTTTCGCCGCTAAAATTTTCTCTGAATATATTTTAACATCTAACCTGGCCGAGCGTCTGTTTTCATCAAAGACAACAGGTTTTATCGTTAATGAATTATCCAAGTGTATCATATTAAAATAATGTAGATTCATTTGTTCAACAACTAAATTTTTCTTTTTTAATTTTGACAGGTAATTATACACCGATTCCGTGATGACTTCGCTCAGCACGCCGAAAGAAATCGTTCCCATGCTGTCTATTGATTGCGGTGTCACTTGAAACGTGTATCCTTCGTCATCGGATTCTTTTATCATCTGATTGATTTGGTCAGATATAGTATCGCCTGATTGAGGCTGCTTTTGTACGGATTGCATAGCTTTCATGATATCCTGCCTTGATATGATGCCAATCAGAGTCATATCATCTGAAACAACCGGCATAACCTCCAAGCCATCCCAAATCATTGTGTGGGCAATCGAAGCAACGCTCATATGTTTTTTTGCATAAGCGGGATTTTTCGTCATCACTTTTTCAATCAAAACAGTATCTTCTTTTCCTACGACGTCCTTAGCCGTTACAATACCCACTAATCTTTTATCTGGCAAAACAACAGGAAATCTCGAATGAGTACTTTTTTGATTTAACATACGATACGTATAAACGGTGTCTTCTTTTTTCAGAAAAAAGGTTTGTTCAATTGGATTATATATATTCTGCACACGTAAGATTTCTTTTTTTATCAACTGATCCGTCATGGCACGGTTAATCATCGTTCCAACTGTAAACGTGTCATACGAAGTACTGATCAAGGGCAATTCTTTCTGATCAGCTAATCGGATGACATCCAGACCAGGTTTAAACCCACCTGTTATAAGGACGGCGGCTCCATGATTTAGTGAGAGCTCCTGCGCTTTTTCTCTGTTCCCTATGATCATGAGTGATTCTTCGGAAATGTATCTAAGCATTGCTTCTTCTGTCATTGCTCCAATAACAAATTTAGCTAAAGTCTTTTTGAGTCCTTTAACCCCACCATGAACTTCTCCATCAATTATCTTCACTATCTCTTCATAGGTTAAATTTTCGATATTATCCACATTTTTCGATTCGATCCTTATCGTGCCGACACGTTCAATCGTGGAAACCAATCCACTGTTATCGGCTTCTTTAATCGCCCGATACGCTGTCCCTTCACTAACCTTTAACTCTTTAGCTATCAATCTTACGGATAACTTTTCACCAACCGGTAAGGATTCAATAAATGTTAGTATCTGCTCATGTTTTGTTTTCATCTGGATCGGTATTCCTTTCTTTAGGAAACGTTTTCCATAAAGGCAATGGAATGTTTTCAAAAATGATCGAGTCTAAACCTGTTAGAGTAATGCCTAAAAGTCGCACGCTTAAATCCAGGCTCTCTTCTTCCCAAATGGATACGGCGATACGAAATAACTCTTCTTCGTCTTCGATGTAATTTGGAAAAGTTCGCCGTCTCGTTATGGTTTGAAAATCTTCATAACGAATCTTCAGTACCACTGTTTTACCATGCTTCTGTTTTTTGTTTAAATTTTTCATTACTTTACCAGCCAACTGTCTTAAGGCTTGTATGATTTCATTCTCAGCCGATAAATTGTGTGCAAAGGTCGATTCTTTGCCGACTGATTTTGGTTCCCGGTCACTTCTGACTTCACTATCATCGATTCCTCTGACTTTTCTATATAGAGAATGACCCATTTTACCAAAATGCTTGACTAATTCCAACTCTTCTTTGTCATATAAATCCTGACCGTTATAAATCCCCATTGCATGCATCTTCTCTACGGACTTTTCCCCTACCCCGTGATACTTTTCAATCGGGAGATGAATGAGAAAAACATGAGCTTTTTCGGGAGGTATCACGGTAATGCCGTCGGGTTTATTGTAATCCGATGCTAATTTTGCTAGAAATTTATTATAAGACACACCTGCCGAGCAGGTTAAGTCTAGTTCCTCAAAAATCTCTTTCCTTATTCTTTCAGCTATAAGCGTGGCACTTTTTTGATTAATATAATTATCAGTTACATCCAAATAGGCTTCATCCAAAGACAATGGTTGTATTTTATTTGTATAGCGAAGAAAAATTTTTTGCATCTTGCCCGATGCTTCTCTGTACGATTCAAAATTAGGGGGGACGAATAAGCCATTCGGGCATAACTCAAAGGCTTTTTGCGCACTCATCGCTGAATGGACACCAAATTTTCTAGCTTCATAATTTGCTGTTGTAACAACACCTCTGCCTCCGGTGTCTTTTGGATGTCTCGCAATAATAACTGGTTTATTTTTTAAGGAAGGGTTATCTCTGATTTCAACAGAAGCATAAAAGGCATCCATATCAATATGAATGATTTTACGTGATGTATCCTTTTTAGGTTCGTCAAATGTTAAAATTCCGTATTGCATAACACCCCTCCTCACCTTGCTTGTTTATCACATTATACTAAAAATCACTATAAATAACGAATCCAAAAAAGAATACGAAAGATTCTAAACATAAGAAAAAACAAGCAGATGGTTTTCACCCCTCTACTTGTTCCTGCTTTATTATTATCCTAATATGTCATCAAGTTCCATCTCGTCAAGAGAGGATACATTATAGACTTGAGCTTTTAGTGAAGCATAATTGAAATAATCATTGAAATTGATAGACATAATGTCATTAACTTCCTGATAATATCTATCTGGTTTATGATGTTTCCACATAAAATCAATGCAATATTCCCATAAATCATCAAGACTCACCTGATTATATCCATACTTTTTAAACTCATTTAATTTCTTTTTCAACCAAACATCGTATCGAGAAAAACCTTTGGATGTAACGTCCAAGAAATTACCTCCTTAACTCAATAGAAAAGGGAGTTGAACAAAGTGCCCTGTATCTATTCGTGATCAACCGTTTTTTCTGGAGTATTTATTCCCAACTCTTCACTTTGATTAGCCGTTACCGTTTCTGCTTTAGTCACGATTCTTGATATGGCACGACGTTCAAAAGTTAAGTAAATGCCTTCACAGTCAATAACTACAGTGTTGTTTGTTTCCACTACTTCGTCTACGACACCATGTAAGCCACCAATCGTCACAATCGAGTCACCTTTTTTTAGTGAACTTAACATGTTTTGTGTTTCTTTCGCTTTCTTTTGCTGTGGTCTTATCATTAAAACATACATTAACCCCATAATAACTATAAAGGGAAGCATTGCTCCAATTAATTCCATTTAAACATTCCTCCGTTAATTCTTGATTTTCATTCTGTCAGTAATTAAACTGCATACATATTAATCACTAGGATCAATGTGTCGTTACTAACCTTAGCAAATTTCACATCAAATTGCTAGAGTTATTATTAATCTTTAAAAGTTTTTTGCATCGGGTTTATTATATCCGTACTCTTCAAAGAAGTTCTCTTTAAATTCAAGCAGGTTATCTTCTCTTATTGCTTGACGTACGTTTTTCATTAAATTAATCAAGAAATAAAGATTATGGTAGCTTGTTAACCTCAAACCAAATGTTTCATTGGATTTTATCAGGTGTCTCAAATAAGCTCTGGAATAATTACGACATGTATAGCAATCACACTTTTCATCAAGCGGTCTGAAATCTCTAGCAAAGGCTGCATTTTTCAGGACTAAACGGCCTTTACTTGTCATCGTTGTGCCATTTCGAGCAATACGAGTGGGTAAGACACAGTCAAATATATCGACCCCCCGCATAACTCCTTCAATCAGAGCGTCTGGAGTACCTACACCCATTAAATAACGCGGTTTGTTTTCCGGAAGTAAAGGTGTAGTGAAATCAAGCACACGGTACATTTCTGATTTCGGTTCTCCGACAGACAGTCCACCAATGGAATAACCGGCAAAATCTAAGCTTGTTAAATCTTTTACTGATTGTCTTCTTAAATCTTCAAAACCGGCTCCCTGAACAATACCGAACAAACCTTGCGTGTCAGGTTTTTGATGAGCCTTCAGTCCTCTTTCAGCCCACCTTGATGTGCGTTCCACTGATTTTTTTACGTAATCGTAACTTTCATCATAAGCTGGACACTCATCGAAACTCATCATAATGTCCGGGCCTAATTGGTTCTGGACATTGATTGCTTTTTCCGGTGATAGAAACAGTTTTGACCCATCTAAATGACTTCTAAAATGGACCCCTTCTTCTTTGATATCGCGCAGATCAGAAAGTGAGAACACTTGGAATCCACCCGAATCGGTTAAAATACCTTTATCCCAATTCATAAATTTATGGAGCCCGCCTGCTTCTTCAATGATATCTGCACCAGGCCGTAACCAGAGATGATAAGTATTGCTTAATATGATCCCTGCACCCATTTCTTCTAGTTCTTCTGGGGCTATTGTTTTTACCGTAGCCAATGTACCAACGGGCATAAACATAGGTGTTTCAAACGTACCATGGGGCGTTGTTATCGTCCCTAGACGCGCCCCTGTGTGTTTTTCCTTCTTTTCTAATTTATATGTGACAGGTTGATCGCTCATTAAATTAACTCCTAATCCTTTTTATACTCTTTTTATTTCACAAACATTGCATCGCCGAAGCTGAAGAATCTATAGTTTTCTTCAACAGCATGCTTATATGCATTTAAAACGAATTCTCTTCCGGCAAAGGCACTCACCAGCATGATCAATGTTGATTTAGGCAAATGGAAATTGGTCAAGAAGGCATCCACTACACTGAATTCATATCCCGGGGATATAAAGATGTCTGTCCAGCCACTCGTAGCTTTTAACAGACCCTCATTCGCCTTGCCGATTGTTTCTAATGTACGGATGGATGTTGTCCCTACGGCAATAATTCGACCACCATTCTTTCTGGTCTCATTCAACTCTGCCGCCGACTCTTCAGATAACTGATAAAATTCGGCGTGCATCTTGTGTTCATCTATATTTTCGACACTTACCGGACGGAAGGTTCCTAGACCGACATGTAATGTAAGAAAGACAAGTTTGACGCCTTTAGCTTTAATTTTTTCGAGTATCTCGTCGGTAAAATGTAAGCCCGCAGTCGGTGCGGCCGCAGATCCGTTTTCCTTGCCATATACCGTCTGGTAACGTTCCTGGTTTTCCAGGCGTTCTTTGATATAAGGAGGC
Organism: Alkalibacterium sp.; assembly: GCF_046484155.1. GTDB lineage: Bacteria > Bacillota > Bacilli > Lactobacillales > Carnobacteriaceae_A > Alkalibacterium. Next base: position 1,661 of record NZ_JAWOBT010000059.1, on the reverse strand, counting down.
AGAGGCATTTCACCTAAAGATTCCAGTGTCTCTAAAAAGCGGCCTTCGTATGAGAATTCCACCATTCTTCCACCATGTTCTAACTCGTCGACAACAGTCGCTTTGAGTCTTCCATCACCAAAAGTGATCACCGTTCCAGTTTTGGCTTTTTTTGCCGGTTTCATTAGCGTTTCCCAGATATCTCCTTGCGTATTTTTCAGTAACAACACTTCGATATGCCCCTGCGTTTCTTCTTTTGTTCCATGAAGACGGGCTGGCAGTACTCGGGAATTGTTTACAACCAAGGCATCTCCCGGTTGCAATTCATCAAGGATATTCTCAAATTGTTTGTCTTCAATTTTCTCGGTTTCACTAGTTAAAACCATCATCCTTGAAGAAGATCGGTTCTCTAGCGGTATCTGAGCTATCAGTTCTTCGGGTAATTGAAAGTCGAAATCTTTTGTTGATAATGTCATCTTGTGGCTCCTTTTTTCATTTATTGATCGGTCATCAGAGAGGTCAGTTCAAAGTGACTGTATGCTTTTGGGGTTGCCATCCGTCCCCTTGACGTCCGTTGTAAAAACCCTTCTTGAAGTAAAAAAGGCTCAACCATGTCTTCAATCGTAGCCATTTCCTCACCAATATTGGCTGAAAGAGTGTTTAAACCTACGGGGCCCCCGTTATAAAGTTTAATCAGTGTTTTCAGTAGTTTCTGGTCCAGAATATCTAAGCCTTCATGATCCACCCTAAGTAGATCCAAGGCTAGAGAAGCGATTGTTTCTGTTACGATCCCTTCCCCTTCGACTTCAGCATAATCACGGACACGCTTCAATAAGCGATTAGCGATTCGGGGCGTGCCCCTTGAGCGACGTGCAATCTCAAAAGCACCATGCAGATTGATCTCTGTCTTCAAGACCTCTGCTGACCGCAAAACGATATCTTTTAATTCATCTTTATGATAATACTCCATGTGGGCAAGGATACCAAACCGATCTCTTAAAGGAGCTGACAGCGTTCCGGCTCGTGTCGTTGCTCCGATCAGCGTGAAAGGAGGTAAGGGAAAATGCACCGGATGAGCCGTTTCCCCCTGGCCAATAATAATATCCACATAGAAGTCCTCCATAGCAGAATACAACATTTCTTCTGCTATGCGAGGCATTCGGTGTATTTCATCGATGAACAAGATCCCGCCTGGTTCCAAATCGTTGAGCAAGGCAACTAAGTCACCAGGTTTCTCTATGGCCGGGCCGCTTGTCGTTCTTATATCCGCATCCATTTCATTAGAGATGACCATAGCCATCGTTGTCTTACCCAACCCTGGAGGGCCATAGAGAAGAACATGGTCTAGAGCTTCTTCTCTCAGTTTAGCCGCTTGAATATAGATAGATAATTCTTTTTTTATTTTTTCCTGACCCAAATAATCTGCCAGCCGTTGAGGCCTAAGTGTTTTTTCTAATGAATGTTCACTTTTATCTAAAATCTGTTCAGAAGTGACGTGTTGATAAAGAGCTGGCGGGCACACTGAGAGAAAGAGGGTATCCTCGACTGCATACGGACGTATGCATCCTTGAAGAAGGAAACCATCAGACGGCAATCCCGCGGCCGCGTCGTCCTTGCCCTGAGGACCCGCGTTCCGTGGGATGAGGTCCAGCGCCGTCCGAGCGGCAGGCCGCCGAGACGGC
>NZ_JAWOBT010000063.1:0-7713 GCF_046484155.1 Alkalibacterium sp. | reverse complement strand
CTTGCTCTCAGTCATCGAAGATTACCTGCAAAAAAGAAAAAATGGTATGGCTGTCAGGTTGGAAGTCGATACGCGCAAAACGAGTCACTCGGTCGAGACAGACATTACTTATTTAAAAAAAGCTCTGTCCATCAGCCAACACGACGTTTATTACATTGATGGTCCCCTTGACTTGACGTGTTTAAATGAGGCCGTGGATATACTTAAAGCGGCCGGTATTGATCTTTCATTCAAGAAATACACACCTTTTTATCCTGAACTCTTCACCAAACGATCCATTTATACCTTAGCTAATCGGCAAGACCTGTTCTTTCATCATCCCTTCGATTCGTTTCAACCGATTATTCAGTTTATAGAACAAGCTGTGGATGATGACCGTACGGTTGCCATCAAACAAACGCTGTACCGAGTCAGTCACGACTCTCCTTTAGTGCAATCGCTCGAAAAAGCGGCGAAGCAGGGCATCCAAGTCACCGTTTTAGTCGAACTGAAAGCCCGATTTGATGAAGCGAACAATGTACACTGGGCCAGAAAACTGGAAGAAGCCGGCGCTCACATCTTGTATGGCGTGAAAGGCTTAAAAACGCACAGTAAAGCAACACTCGTGATAAAAAAAGAGAAAAATGGTTTCAGAAGGTATGTCCATCTTGGAACAGGTAACTATAATGAACAAACAGCAAAAGTTTACACAGATATGAGTCTCATTACGACCAATAAAGAAATCACCCAGGACGTGTTTGATTTCTTCAACTACTTGAGCGGCTATAGTGAACAACCGCACTACCATTATCTCCATGTTTCTCCTTTCGATATTCGCGATGCCTTTATCGAGAATATCGAAAAGGAAATCCGTCTCCACAGACAATTCGGCAATGGTCATATTATTGCCAAAATGAATTCACTGACTGACAAAAAGATGCTGCTCAAGCTCTATGAAGCGAGTCAGGCCGGCGTAAAAATAGAATTGATCGTTCGTGGCATTTGTTGTTTGATCCCCGGCATTCCAGGCGTGAGTGAAAACATAACCGTTCGAAGTGTTATTGGACGTTTTCTGGAACACAGTCGCATCTATTATTTCAATCACGACGGTGAAGAGAACATATACTTGTCCTCCGCAGATATGATGACTCGAAACATGATTAAACGTGTGGAAATTGCCTTTCCTGTTTTAGACGACAAATGGAAACAATATATTATTTCCATCCTGAAAATATATCTCTATGATAATGTCAAAGCCTGGACACTGAATTCAAGTGGTATTTATGAAAAAACAGCACCTGGTGATCGAAAAGCGGTCCATGCTCAAAAAGAATTAATGGAATTGGAAACTACCCCTAGTATTTAACCTAAATAAAAAAGCAGATCTTTCACTCCTCTCCTTCAATATTATCTTTAAGAGATGATATTGAAGGAGAGCAAAACGAGTAAAGATCTGCTTTTTTTTTTTCTGAGGCGCTATGATTTGGTATACTGAGAGAGGAAGGAGACAAAAAAATGGCCACGATTCAAGATATCGCAGAGCATGCCGCCGTCTCATCCGCGACCGTTTCCCGCGTCATAAATTCGAGTGGATACGTTGGTGCCGAGACCCGGAAAAAGGTAGAAGCTGCGATCAAACAGCTTAACTACAGACCGAACAAGCATGCACAGATGCTGCGCACAGGCGAGACTAAAAATTTCGGCATTATCAGCACGCAATTCAATGATACGGCGGTAGCACGAATAAATCCGTTCATTTCAACAGCCTACTCTGCTGGGTACACCACTACTTTATTTATTACGAATGGCGACAAAAAACGAGAACGCGAAGCCTTTGACCTCTTGAAAGCCAAGGAACTGGATGGGATCTTCCTTATTTACCGTGCCAATGAATGGGACGTGCTGGAAAGCTATCTAAAAGACGGACCGATCGTAACCTTACATAATGTGGCTACCCATCCCATCCCTTCCGTATTCATCGATCATTATGAAGGCAATCAATTAGCTCTGTCCTATGCCTGGGACACGGGCTGCCGGAGGATCCTGAATTTGTATGGAACCGCGACGGGCTTAAACACGACCCGACGAACGCAAGCCTACCATGACTTCTGCTGTTCAAAAAACATTACTCCTTACGCGTCTGATTCTTTTTTGCACATCCTCTCAGACTTTGACGTTGACCGTGTTGTCCAGTGGATCGAAGAACAAACGGTTAAACCCGATGCTATCATCACTCATTCCGATAATATCGCGGCCCTAGCTGTTTCGAAACTCGAGAAAAAAGGCTATCAAGTACCTGAAGATATCTCTGTTATCGGTTTTGACAATTTATTTATAAGCGATGTCATGGATATCACAACGGTTGATTATGGCATTGAAGAACAGGGTAGCAACGCCTGCCGATTGCTTTTAAAACAACTTGGAAAAGATTCGGACAGCTTGGACCCACTGACTTTCAAATTGATCAAGCGGGGGACCACAAAAAACACTGATAAATAAATAAACGACCCGCGTTTTGATTGATAATCAAAACACGGGTCGTTTTTAGTCAGGCCATTTTTTCAATTTCTCTATTCAGGTTTCTACGAGCTTTATTCTGGCTGATTTGATGTTGGAAAAGTCCCTTTTTGGGAGAGAACATTAAAATGAGCAACGTCGTCAGGCCAGTCACGACAGCGATCATGCCGGCGATCGTGGTATCGAACCAGAAAGCTAACCTCACGCCACTCACACTGTTGATAACGGCCATGATCACGGTGATAACAATCATTTTATTCAATGAATGGGTAAGCACGTAACCAGACAGCGCCGGCCCCACCATAAACCCGACGATCAATATCGATCCGACCGAATCGTATGCACCCACTGCTGTAAGTGAAACCAAAGTCATCAAAGCATAATGAATGATCAAGGGTGAAAAGCCTATCGCAGCTGCAAACGCCGGATCGAACGTCGTGACTTTCAGTTCTTTATAGAAAAAGAAGATAAAGAACGAATTGATGATCAAGATGACCAACATCACCCAGAGTGACTGAGGACCAAGATCGTAACCGAGTAAATCGAGTCTACGAAAAGGAGCAAAAGCCAGCTCACCCATTAATACTGCGTCTACATCCAAGTGGACATCACCTGCGTAGAGGGTGATCATGATGATCGCGATACTGAAAAACAGCGGAAAAACAATACCGATAGCTGCGTCATTGGAAACTAATCGAGACCGCTGGATGGTTTCTATCAGCCAAACCGTTGCCAAACCAACGAGCGTCGCTCCGATCATCAGCAGTGGCGAGTTTAAATCCTGCGTAATGAAGAAAGCCAGGACGATCCCCAGCAAGACAGTATGAGTAATGGCATCCGATACCATCGTTGCCCCTCTCAGCACCAGGAAGACGCCGGGCAAAGCACAAGCGACAGCGACGACAACAGCGATCAATGTAATTTCGTTTATCATGCTCATTGTTTACCCCCTTCCAGCTCAGTTAAGCGTGCCATGAAACGTTTCTGTTTCTTCTGTTTTAAAATATGCTTAGCAATGTACCCCTGCTTCGGTGCGAAGAGGAGACTGATGAAAACGAAAAGACTGACGACGACCACAATCGTCGGCCCCGTCGGAATATGTTCACCCAACGAGCTGATCAATGTCCCTATGATCCCGGACAAGAAACCGAACACCCCGGCTAAAATCATGACGCCGCTTAAACGGTGAGTCCATTGTCTGGCAGCGATCGACGGACCAATGAGTAACGCACTGATCAAGATGACCCCTACAGATTCAAGACCTATAATGATGGTCAAAACAATCATCATGGACAAGAGAAATTCTATGATTTTACTTGAAAAGCCTAAGGAACGGCTAAACATCGGATCAAACGTATAACATTTGAACTCTTTCCAAAATAATCCGACCAGTAGCAGTAAAATGAGTGCTACCCCAGCTATCAATTGAACATCTCTACTCAACATCGCGCTGGCCTGGCCGAAGATGAAACTGTCTAACCCCGCCTGCTGGGCATTCGGATTATTTTGAATCGCCGTTAACACCACCAAGCCCAATCCAAAGAAGCTGGATAGAACAAGAGACAAGGCGCTGTCCAGCTTGACCACCGTTTTTCTCGTCATCAATTGGATGAGACCTGTCGCAATTATTCCTGAAACAGCTGCACCCAGTATGAGAAAGAGTAATTCTTTACGCTGTATAATAACGAAGGCTATAGCAATGCCCGGTAAAGCCGCATGACTTAAGGCATCACCTAACAAGCTTTCTTTTCGAAGTGTCGCGTATGTTCCGATCACACCACTGAGCAGTCCGATGATTCCCGTTCCCAGAGCAACAAGTTGAAAGGTGTAATCAGTAAACACAGAAAGAACCTGAGTCAGCATAATTATTCCCCTTCCCCTACGTTGCGATCGCGGTGATATGTCTGATCGATGTTTTGTTTGTTAAAGGACTGTTCAACTGAACCCGAAGCGATAACTTCCTGATTGATAAAAACGATCTCATCAAAATAAGTTTCAACTGTCTGCAGATCGTGGTGAACAACGAGAACTGTTTTACCTTCTGAAACTAATTTTTTCAGCAGCTTCATGATGATATGTTCGGTCTTCATGTCGACGCCGGCCAACGGTTCATCCATGATGTACACGTCAGCTTCTTGTGCAAGCGCTCGGGCTAAGAACACGCGCTGGCGCTGTCCGCCTGAAAGCTGGCTGATCTGACGCGTTGCGAAAGTCGGAAGCCCTACCTTCAGAAGCATTTGCTTAGCTATTTCCCTGTCCTTTTTCCGAGGTCTTTTAAACCAGCCTAAATGACCGTACCTTCCCATCAAGACAACGTCTCGTACCGTTGTCGGAAAATCCCAATCTACAGACGTGTTTTGAGGAACATAAGCAATCCGATTTTTCAAACCTTTATAGGGTACGGCTTTCTGATTTTCATCTTGATACGTGACCGAACCCGTAACGGGAGACACCAAACCGAGCATCGCTTTGATCATGGTTGATTTTCCTGCACCGTTGGGCCCGACTATAGCCGTCATTTTTCCTTTTTGAAATGCGAGTGAAATATTCCATAAAACAGGCTGAGCATCGTACGCCACAGTCAGTTTATCTATGTTGATTGCTGCATCCTTCATTTTTTAAAGCCTTCTTTCTGACGATTAATTTTCAATTAAAGCATCTACTATGGTATCCACGTTTGACCGATACATCGTTATATACGTATCCGCCTCATCCTCGCTGCTTCCTAAGGCATCTGAATACAACTCCCCAGCATTTCTCAATCGATGCCCACGACTATTGGTCGCTTCCACCAATGCTTCGATACTTCTCGGTGATACCGAACTCTCTACAAATACTGCATTTATATCATTCTCTACTATAAATGAAGCCATTTGACTGATATCACCCGTCCCAGCTTCCGTACGTGTATTGAGTCCCTGTAGTCCGATCACTTCAAAGTTATATTCTTTACCGAAATACTGGAACGCATCATGTGCAGTCACCAGATAACGTGATGATTCCGGCACTTCCTCTACTCTAGTTTCGACGTACTCTGCCAGTTCATCTAATTCGTCTGAATAGTCTGCAGCATTTCTACTATAGTATTCTGCATTATCAGGATCATAAGCACTCAATTCATCTGCAATGTGTTCTGTTACCTGTTTCCATCTCGAAACACTGAACCATATATGCGGATCCACTGCTTGGGACTCACTTTCTTCCGGATCCAGGAGTACACTCGCTTCATCTAAAGCATCACCTGCAATGACCGTTAAAACATCTCGTTCACCTAACTGGTCGAAGACTTCTTCAAACCGCTTTTCTAAGGTCAGACCATTATAAATAACGACATTGGCTTCTCCCATCGCAACAATATCTGATGTTGATGGTTGATAATCATGTGGATCCACTCCCGGTCCCATTAAACCTGTTACAGAAACATTCTCTCCACCAATTGTTTCAACCAGATCGGTCAAGAAAGACGTCGTTGTCACAATCGATATTTTTTCGCTATCATTTCTCTTAGTGTCGCTGTCTGTGCTGCATCCACTAATTAATACTATCATTATGGCAATGCTTAACCATTTTAACTTTGTCATATCTATCCCTCATTTTATGATTGCTCGGAGTTGTTATTTCATTATTTTTAGCCTACCCTAAAAATAGTTTTAAGTCAAGCGAACAATTTAATCTTCGTATCTTTTTGACAACCTTTAAATGATTATGGTAAAACTTAACTATACAGATAGAAAAGGACTGACATCCATGACACCCAATAAAGAGAATTTTATTAAAGCCATTTATGAACTAGGCGGAGACGAAACGGTTGTCTCCAATAAAGATCTGGTTCATGCTTTATCAATATCTGCGGCTTCAGTAACTGAAATGAACGCCCGGTTATTAAGAGAAAAACTGATCAGTCATATCCCATATCAAGGTGTCAAACTCACTCCCTATGGCACACGTATTGCCCATCAACTTATTCGCAAACATCGTATTTGGGAAGTGTTTTTAGCTGAAAAACTGGGCTATGATTGGAATGAGGTGCATGCAGATGCCGATTTACTTGAACACGCCTCTTCTGACTTATTGATCGAACGGCTAAATGCATTTTTAGGTGAACCTAAGTTCGATCCACATGGCGGAGTGATACCGAACAAGGACGGTTCAATCCCTGAGACGTCTAAATATCCACTTATCGATGTCAAAACAGGTGAACAATTCAAAATTAAAGAAGTTGATGACCAGGAAGATTTCTTGAATTATTTACTCGAAAAAGATATTCAGTTGGGAAACAGCTATCGCTTGATCGACATCGAACCCTTTGAAGGCCCTTTGACTCTAGAGTCACCCGAAGGTAATCAAATCGTTATCGGTCATAAAGCTGCCCTGAAGATCTTTGTCGACTATACTCCATGATAAGCATCTTGAATCAGTAAGTGAACAGCGTATTCAAACGTCTGACGGTGAACTGAAAAACGGAAGAATATCTGAAAGGCTCTTTACAACCGTTGTCTTTACGCCGCTTGCTCTGGATGATGCTGTCTGTTATCTAGCTGGTTTATCCGATATGTCCATAAAGAAAGTCGTCACCCTCATTTTGTTGGGGAACTCTCTCTATTGTCTTATACAGTCTCGGCTGAATCACCTTTCTAGAACTCATCGGAATACTTTAGACTAAATAAAAACAGCTGTCCGTTTCCCTGCAGGCAACACGGGTATCTCGATTTTTTTGAAACGATCCAACCATGGTATACTGTAGTTGCAGATCAAAGAAAGGAATGTAACGATGACCCCTCACCAACCTATCGAAGAACGTATCCCTTATTTAGAAGGCCACGCTTACACTAAAACCGATTTAGGGCTGACCTACACAAAAGATACCTCTCTTTTCAAAGTTTGGTCTCCTTTGGCTCAACAGGTTTATTTGAATATCTATGAAAAAGCTGATTCAACTGCGCCTCTATATAAACGTGAAATGCTGTTAGTAAATAATTGCTGGACACTCACGTTCAATGAAGATTTGAACGGTTACTTTTATACCTATAGTTTTATTCATGATGAAAATGAAGTTGAATCTGCCGATATCTATTCAAAAGCAGTCGGCTTAAACGGCAACCGCTCTGCGATCATCGATCTGGAGGAAACGAATCCCGACAACTGGGCAAACGAGTCATTTAAAGGTGTGTCCTCCATTACCGAGGCGATCATTTGGGAAGTGCACACGGAGGATTT
>NZ_JAWOBT010000034.1:0-3038 GCF_046484155.1 Alkalibacterium sp. | reverse complement strand
TATAGTTTTATTCATGATGAAAATGAAGTTGAATCTGCCGATATCTATTCAAAAGCAGTCGGCTTAAACGGCAACCGCTCTGCGATCATCGATCTGGAGGAAACGAATCCCGACAACTGGGCAAACGAGTCATTTAAAGGTGTGTCCTCCATTACCGAGGCGATCATTTGGGAAGTGCACACGGAGGATTTTTCTAGTGCTGAACAGGCTGATTTTTTACCAGACTACCGAGGGAAATATCTGGCTTTTACTGAAGAAAATATCACGGTTGGTTCCGATCAAGACCAATTAGCGGGGGTATCTTATTTAGAAGGATTAGGTGTCAATTATATCCATTTGTTACCCGCTTTCGACTTTGAAAACAATGAGTATTCATCTGCTTACAACTGGGGGTACGATCCCAAGAATTTTATGGTGCCTGAAGGGAAATATGCCTCAGACCCCAGCGATCCTAAAACACGTATCCTTGAATTCAAAACGATGGTTTCTCACTTGCATCAGCATGACATTGGCGTGATCTTAGATGTCGTCTTCAACCATACTTTTTTCACGGAACAATCCTGGTTTCAGTTGACTGTCCCTGATTATTTTTACCGCCAGGACCATTATGGCGAATTCACCAACGGGTCAGGCTGCGGCAACGAAACAGCCAGTGAACGGAAAATGATGCGCAAGTATATCATCGATACCGTCCTCTACTGGGTACAAGAGTATCATATCGATGGTTTCCGCTTTGACTTGATGGGTCTTCATGATGTCACGACGATGAACACCCTTCGTCAAACACTTGATGAAAAAGGCTTTTCACACGTCTTACTTTACGGCGAACCATGGAATGCCGGTAGTGTCGCTATTTATGAACCGAACAAGCCGGCCGATAAATTTCATGCCAATCATTTGGTTGACGGTATCGCTCTTTTTAATGATGGATTCAGAGATGCGATCAAGGGACCTGTCTTTGATGAACGAGCTGGCGGATTCTTACAAGGGGCAAATGGACTTGATACAAGTTCTTATTCTACGAATGATTTAATTGCAGGTATACTCGCCAACACGCAGTCGGACGTCGGACGCTTCAGATTACCTGATGACAAACAGTGGGCCAGGAACCCTGCTCAAGTAGTCACCTATGCGTCTGCACATGACAATTTGACCCTCTACGATAAATTACTTAAAACGCTTCAGGATGAACCGGACTATCATCGGGATGAAACAGCTATTCAACTGAATAAAATCAGCGCTGCTCTGCTGTTTACTTCTTTAGGCGGTATCTTTTTACAGGCCGGAGAAGAATGGGGCCGTACAAAGTCAGGCGATGAGAACAGTTTCAAATCATCGATCTCGATCAACCGGCTGAATTGGTCTCGGGCTTATGAAAACAAAGATCTGCTTGAGTATTACAGAGGGATGATGGCTATCAGAAAAGCCTATGCACCTTTACGTGATGCGTCTAACAAAACGGGTGATGCCGTTACCTTTGCACAACTGAAAGAAAACCTGCTTGCTTATACGATACCAAATACACTTAACAAGGGTGAATGGACGATGATGGCAGTCGTTATCAATACCACACCTCATCCAGAAGAAGTGGAATTAGAAAGTAGTTACCCGTTTCCTGAAGAATGGACGATCCTAGCTAATCGACACTCAGCCGGATTAAATCCACTTGGTATCCTAAAGGGACATCGTGTTATAATTAACCCGAGAGAAGTACTCATTTTAGTATCATAAGCTGATTATAACTTGTTAAGCTGTTAAACTCACTTTTCAGCTTAAGAAAGGACGTTGCATGGATATCAAGCAAATGCATTATTTCATTTCAATTGTTGAAAATGACTTCAATATATCTCAGGCATCAAAAATACTGCATATCTCTCAACCTGCTTTAAGTCAGACCGTTGCGACTTTGGAAAAAAATGAAAACATCATTTTATTCGAACGCGCCCACGGCAGACTGCAGACACTCACCCCCGCCGGTGACGTCTTATACCAACATGCCAAGGAGATCCTTCGAAAATATGATGAAATGATCAAAGACCTCCAGGAAGAATCGACACAATTAAAAGGGTCCATAAAGATAGGCATCCCCCCCGTCGTTATTTCTGTCGTATTTCCAGAAATTTTACCGACATTGATTTCCACCAATCCGGAGATTCGCTTTGAAATAAAAGAAGCAGGCGCTGTTGAATTGAAAAAAGATTTACTTTTACAGGAGCTGCCCATAGCAGTGCTTTTACGCCCAACCGGTCTTGATTCCAGCGCCGTTGAAGAAGTAGTCATAAGAAACGATACCTTGTCGGCCTTTATGAGCAGCCAAAATCCGTTAGCTCAAAAAGATAAGCTGCAGTGGACGGATCTACATAACCAGCCCATGGCCATCTTTGACTCAACCTACATGATCCATCACCAGTTGTTAAATAAATTTTCGAGTCAGAATGTTAAACCGCAACTGTATTTGCAGTCTGCTTCTTGGGATTTACTGCTTAACTCAACGCGCAATTCCAATTTATTCACTGTCTTACCCACGCCGGTCGCGCAATATTATTCGTCCCCTGATGTCGTAAGGAAAGAATTCGAACACCCCATACATTGGGAAGTCGTGTTATGTCGCAGAAAACAAAAACGGTATTCACGTATCGAAGATTATGTCTTCAATTACATGAAAAATTATTACCAATCACATATGAAAGGATAGGACAAACGTCCTATCCTTTCTTTTTTATTGTTTTATCGTAATCATTGTATCGATGTGATTTGCGTGCCCTTCAGCTCGGCTCTGGATAGACGGAGGGCACGCGATGACCGATTGCGTGCCCTTCAAATCGGCTTCGGGTAGCCGGAGGGCACGCGATGACCGATTGCGTGCCCTTCAGCTCGGCTTCGGATAACCGGAGGACTTGAAAAGAGATTTAACATTTAAACCCAATAAAGTGCCTATCATTGCTCCAAAGATAAGTGTGGTTATTGGATTAAGAATTAAATCAAAAAGGAATTTGTTCTTTTCCATAAATTATATTTTAATAAAAAACTTTCTTTTC
>NZ_JAWOBT010000020.1:0-4005 GCF_046484155.1 Alkalibacterium sp. | reverse complement strand
GTTGGTTCTGTTCCGGAAGGATTGCCAGCTACCACCTCGGTCGTCTTGGCGATGGGTGTCAGGGACATGGCCAATAAGAAGAACACAATCATTAAAACCTTGCCTGCTGCCGAAACGTTGGGTTCAGTCGATATTATTGCCACAGATAAAACAGGTACGTTGACCAGAAACGAAATGACCGTTCAGAAAATCATCACCACAGAAGGGGAATATAAAGTAACGGGTGTGGGTTATGCTCCTGAAGGGGAAGTATTGAAAAATGGGGAAGCCGTGACAGTTGATGAACATCCGATTTTAAAGGAATTGATTCAATCCGGATATGAAGCGAATGAAACAACTTTGGAACAAGAAGAGGGACACTGGATCATCAACGGTGAGCCAACAGATGGCTCCTTCTTGACCCTATACCAAAAAGTCTATCAAACGGAGGAAACGGATTATGAAGAAATGGACCGTATTCCATTTGATTCAGAGTACCGCTATATAGCCTCCCTTTCGCAGCACAAACAAACCGGTGAACAGAAAATTTATATCAAAGGATCTCCAGACAAAATTCTGGAAATGGCCGAAGATTTTGATCCGAATTTCGATCTCTCTTTCTGGCAGGAAAAAGTAGAGGAATTATCTTCTCAAGGTCAACGACTCGTTGCCGTCGGAGTGAAAAAGCTTGAACAGAATAAAGAGGACATCGATCACGATGATTTAGATAGCGGAGTCAAATTTCTGGGTATCGTAGGCATCATGGATCCGCCGCGAGAAGAAGTCATCGAATCGATCAAAACCATGCGCAAGGCTGGCGTCGAAGTCAAAATGATCACAGGCGATCACCCCGGCACGGCCAAAGCCATTGCAGAGCAGCTGGGACTGGCAGAGACAGTTAATGCCATAACGGGGTTGGAATTGGATGAAATGAGTGAAGAGGAATTAACAGAGAAGATCAATGATTATCAGGTGTTTGCACGAACGACACCGGATAATAAACTACAAATCGTCAAAGCCTATCAGCGCAGTGGGAAAGTTATCGCTATGGTAGGAGATGGTGTTAATGATGCACCCGCTCTTCAGACGTCAGATATCGGTGTGGCTATGGGACTAAAAGGGACAGATGTCTCGAAAGATTCTGCGAATATGGTCTTGGCCAATGATGATTTCTCGACCATGGAGACAGCGATTCACGAAGGACGCCGGATATATGACAATATCAAGAAAAGTATTTTGTATCTCCTGCCGACATCCTTTGCAGAAGGCTTGATCATTGCGATCACACTTTTATTGCAGAATGATTTACCCCTTCAAGCGACGCAAATGTTGTGGATCAATATGGTCTCAGCCATCACCATCCAGTTTGCCTTTATTTTTGAACCGGCCGAAGAAGGGATCATGGAGCGTCCGCCAAGAGACACGACGGAACCGTTTATCGACAAACGTCAGGCATTCCAGATTGCTTATATTTCGATACTGATGGCTACGTTAAGCTTGATTGCCTACGATTGGCTGATAGAATATGGGGCTAATCAGGCGACTGCAAGTACGATGGTTGTGAATATTATGGTCATGAGCAAGATCTTTTATCTCTTTAATGTTCGCACCCGTAAACTCGCCTTTTCAAAAGATTTTTTCAGCAATAAAAAAGCTTTCATAATCATAGGTATCATGCTTATCCTTCAATTTATATTGACGTATGTGCCGTTCATGCAGCGTTATTTCTATACAGAAGGGTTAAGCAGTTTAGAATGGCTGATTGCTGTAGGCGTTGGTGTTATCGTGCTACTGGTAGCGGAAACGGACAAATTCATCCGCTTGAAAATAGGGAATAAAGAAGAATAGTAAATAATGCAGGGGAGTCCGTTCCAGACGGACTCTCTTTTTTTGCGGGAAGAACTAATGGAAGTAGAAGAGCAAGTCCTGTATTAGCTTAGGGTAGATACTTCGACAAGTTGAAAAGAGATTGCGCTGCGTAATGACCGAAGTTTGGTATGTTCGGTAAGTTCACTGCTTCAATGATGCTGAATATGTCGAACTGACGGTAACTTCGACGTATAGGATTTCAAATGTGTTTTCTAATTGTCGAACCGGGCCCGGTTCGGTAGTTTCAGACAGTCATCTTTTCTGAACCTACCGAAGTTGCGGCAGGTTCGGCGCTTCTAGGGGGATCTGATGATCGTACTTACCGAATATAATGTTTTTATCAAGTTACAAAGGCAGTTATGATCTTTGTAACTATCCAAATGCTATACTAAAGGTAAACAGGAAAGAGGGGACCCCGAATGTTTACATATAAAGTAGATGAAGAAATCAGTTTAAAATTAAAAGAAATTCAAGACAGCACAGAGATCTTCGCGTTGATCGATCAGTCCAGGATGCATCTGAAACAGTGGATGACTTGGGTGGATCAGGTTCAGTCTGTAGAAGACATCGGCGAGGTCACATATAAGCACCTACTAGAATTTACAGAACAAAAAGCGGTTCATTTTGTCATTATGTATGAAGATGAAATTGCGGGCAGTGTCAGTATCAAAGATATCGACTGGTCTCTCAGATCTGCCGAAATCGGCTACTGGCTAGGCAGTGAGTATACCGGAAAAGGTATCATGGTAAGAACCGTCAGCAGTCTTCTTGATTATGCCTTCAACAAATTAAATTTGCATAAAATAGAAATTTGGGCAGCAGAAGGTAATGAAAAAAGCCGGTCGATTCCGGAACGATTGGGGTTCGTCCAGGAAGGCATGCGCAGAGACAATGAACTGATCGACGGAAAATATGTGAATATGATAATATATGGCCTTCTAAAAGATGAGTGGCATGAATGATGTAAAGTCTTTTTTCAAAATGACGAGCTAAACATGATTCTATACTAATTGACCCTCTGTACAGGAGCTGAACCACAGTATGATGATCGAGCAAGAAAACCGGCAAAGCGATTCAGAAATGATTTCTTATGAAAAAGTGAATAACCATAGGTACTTCAAGGGTATCAATGGTATACTGATTTAAAGAAGCAAATAGGGACGGGGGATGAATCATGCACATATTTGCAACGAAGAAATTAATGAAGGATTTCAGGAAGTCAGAGAAAATGACAACAGATCCGATTGAAAACGTCACGTTTCTTGAAGACGCTGATTCACCTGATGGGCATCCTTTTTTTGATTGGCATGCCAATATAGCTCAAGTCGGTACTGATGACTGTTTGATCATGACTCATGATCGATCGGGGCTAACTTTGCTCTTTTTGAATGTTTATGAAGAAGAATTAATAGAATTTCATGACTGGTTTGAGGAAGCGCTCTATGATCTGCTGGAAAAAATGGGGTTTAGTCACCATAGTATCCAGCGTTATCTCACTGACTCAAACGGTTACGGATTAACCATAAGCAAAGCAACGGATTCAAAGAAAATCGGTCGCAATTCCTCAGTGATCAACCTGGTGAGACAATTGGAGTACTATCAAGAGGACGAGTCGATTGTTCAAGGCTACTGGCAATATCAAATAAGTCGCTTGAACACTTCTTTGAAACAAGGAGAGAAGCCGTTTGAGCATTTTATTAATGAATATGAGGAAGTCATCGGTCCAGTCACTTATGATGTCAAAATGGTGGAATTTGAAATTCGTCTGAGGATGGAAATGCTACCCGATGTGATCCGCATTGTGCAAATGCCCATGAACCTCACTTTTGAGGATCTGCATCAAGTTATACAAACGATCTATATGTGGCAGCGCATGCACCTGCATCAGTTCATTTTAGAGGACGGATCGACCGTTATCGGGGCAGAGCAGAAATATAACATGGAACAGTATCAGATGGGCGGTGATCAAGAAGCGTATACTGCGAGTCAGTTGAAATTAGCTGATGTGATCACACCAGAAGAGAACGGCGTCATCACGTATGTTTACGATTTCGGAGATTCGTGGGAACATTCCATTCGAGCAAGGAAATTTTATTCCGAGAAGAAGCGAATGTTTCCTAAATTGATGCTCATGTCGGGTGATCCAGTACCTGAAAA
>NZ_JAWOBT010000074.1:0-14730 GCF_046484155.1 Alkalibacterium sp. | reverse complement strand
ATTTTTGTGTTTTTAGGACGAGAAAGGTCATTCCGTGCCCTTCATGAGGAGTCAACCAGTGTGAAGGGCACGCACTAGCGGATTGCGTGCCCTTCATGAGGAGTCAACCAGTGTGAAGGGCACGCACTAGCGGATTGCGTGCCCTTCGTGAGGAGTCGGCCAGTGTGCAGGGCACGCACTGGCGGATTGCGTGTCCTTCATGAGCAATCAGCTAGTGTGAAGGGCACGCACTGGTGGATTCCGTGCCCTTCATGAGGAGTCGGCCGGTGTGAAGGGCACGCACTAGCGGATTGCGTGCCTTTCGTGAGGAGTCAGCCAGTGTGAAGGGCATGCAATGGCGGATTCCGTGCCCTTCGTGAGGAAGCAGTTGGTGTGAAGGGCATGCAATGGCGGATTCCGTGCCCTGCACCGGTATATTTCAGGAACGAAGGGAACAGAAAAAAAGAAGCAGGGTAGAAAAATCTACTCTGCTTCTTTACCGTTAAACGAACTAGGACCCGGCTAATTTTTTCAGTTTATTGAGATTATTATCGTCTCCGAGTGCAATCAAGGTTTGACCAGGTGTTAATAAATGATCTTTAGTCGGATTGAAGATGATGTCATCATCTTCTTTTTCTTTGACCGCAATAATAATAAGGTCTGTCTGTTCAGGAATGTTGGCTTCCATTAAAGTTTTGTTACTTAATATGGAAGACGGGTGAATCACTACTTCATTTAGGTTCAGATCGATTTTTCCTGAATGCGTAATGGTGTCTAAAAAGGCAATAACGTTAGGCTTTAAGAGCATCGTTGCCATACGGTGTCCACCGATTTCATTCGGTGAAACTGTTTTGTCTGCACCCGCACGAATGAGTTTTTCGTGAGAGTTATGCGTAATGGCTCTCGCTACAATGAGTAAATCGGGATTTATTTGACGAGCAGTCAGCACGGTATAGAGATTATTAGCATCACTATTCAGTGTCGCTATGAGCCCTTTAGCCCGATGTATGCCTGCTTTTTCAAGGGCTTCATCTTGCGTGGCATCACCCTGGAAAGCAATGACATTTTCATACTCTTTTATCGCTTCTAATTTATCTTCTTCAAATTCGATAACGACGAAATCGACTTTTTCCTTTTCGAGTGACTGTATGATGTGCTGACCCGTTTCGCCCGCTCCACAGACAATAATGTGATCTTTTAATTGGCTAAGCTGCTCATTCATCCTTTGTTCCCTCCAAGCTTCTCGTAATGTGCCTCCAAAGAAGAATCCGACTAATTGCGAACCTGAATACCCAATGATTCCTAAACTAAGAAAAATAAGAGCAATCGTAAAAAGTTGGGCAGGAACAGTTAGTGGGGCCACTTCTTGAAAGCCAACGGTGGAAATCGTTATAACTGTCATGTAGAAGGCGTCCATTAGAGTGATATCGAGTAATAGATAGTAACCAATAATTCCAACGATTATAATAGTGACTAGTAAATATAAGATGTATAAGGTACGTTTATGCTGTTGCACGTGATCAACTCCTAAGTTGCTAAATGTGTCTTAGGTATCCGTCATTATTTTATCACGTAATGAAAGAAAGATATAGGTTTAGTTTGTTCTTTTCTAAATTTCAAGGAAGAAAGTGGTGAGGAACAGTGGACTGCTTTCAAAAAAGATGTTGGATAGAAAGCATCTAGATTGAGACAGATTACGGCTTTTATTAAAAATGAAAAAAGACGAGACTGGGATCATTATCCCAGTCTCGTCTTTGACTAAAAATTTATTTGATTAACCTTTGAAAGCAGCTCTGTAAACTTCTGCAAGTTCTGTGACTAGAGGTAATTTAGGGTTAGCATTTGTACATTGGTCTTCAAATGCACGGTCAGCCATAGCGTCGACAACTTCTTCAAAGTCTTTACTATTAATATTGTTCTCTTTAAGACTCATTGGAATGTTTAATTCTTTTGCTAAGTCATAGATGGCTTTGATCAAGCTTTCTACGCCTTCTTGGGTTGTTTTAGCAGGTAAGCCTAAAGCTTTTGAAATTTGAGCATATCTTTCGTCAGCAATAAAGTGTTCATACTTAGGAAAGGCAACAAATTTTGTCGGCATTTTAGCATTATAGCGAATAACATGCGGCAGTAAGACTGCATTTGCACGACCGTGAGCGATATGGAACTGTGCGCCCAATTTGTGAGCTAAACTATGGTTGATGCCTAGGAATGCATTCGCAAAAGCCATACCAGCAAGCGTTGAAGCATTATGCATTTTTTCTCTAGCGAGTTCGTCTGAACCATTATTGTAAGCTGTTGGTAAATACTCAAACACTAATTGCATAGCTTTGATAGCTAATCCGTCTGTGAAGTCATTTGCCATGTTAGAAACATAAGCTTCGATAGCGTGTGTTAATACGTCCATTCCTGTATCAGCAGTCACGACTTTTGGTACCGTCATAACAAACTGAGGATCGATGATAGCTACGTCTGGAGTCAACTCGTAATCTGCTAATGGGTATTTTGTTTGCGTTTCAGTGTCTGTAATAACTGCGAATGGAGTTACTTCTGAACCTGTTCCTGATGTTGTAGGAATAGCAACAAATTGAGCTTTTTCACCAAGAGTAGGGAATTTATAAACACGTTTACGAATATCCATGAATTTTTGTTTGATACCATTGAAGTCAGTATCTGGGTGCTCGTAGAATAACCACATACCTTTAGCAGCGTCCATTGGAGAACCACCACCCAGGGCAATAATGACATCTGGTTCAAAGGCAGCCATCGCTTTTGCGCCTTTTAAAACTGTATCTTTTGATGGATCAGCTTCAACTTCGGAAAAGATTTCGCAGTGAACATATTCCGGACGGTTTCTTAAGTGGTAAAGTACACGGTCTACATATCCGAGTTCAACCATCATTGGGTCAGTAACGATAAAGGCTTTTTTGATATTTGGCATTTTAGCTAAATATTGAACAGAGTTACGTTCAAAATACACTTTTGGTGGAAGTTTAAACCATTGCATATTGTTTTTACGTGAAGCACGTTTTTTAACATTTATTAAGTGCATAGTGCTGACATTTGTTGACACGGAATTCCCTCCATACGATCCACATCCCAGAGTAAGGGAAGGGAGATAAGCGTTATAAATATCACCGATGGCGCCTTGACTTGATGGAGCATTAACGATTACACGTCCGGCTTTCATACGACTATCGAATGCTTTAATAACATCATCATTGTTGGAATGGATGACAGCAGAGTGTCCCAGACCTCCAAAAGACAGCATTTCAGTTGCACGCGTAATACCTTCTTCAGAACTGTTTACTTTATAGGCAGCAAGAACGGGACTCAATTTCTCTCTTGAGAGAGGGTAGTCAGTGCCGACGCCAGCATATTCAGCAATCAATATTTTGGTTTCTTCGGGAACCTTTACACCAGCCATTGTAGCGATCTGATAAGCAGAACGGCCAACGATTTCCGAATTCAACTGATTCGTTTCTGAAACCATTAACTTTTCAACTTTTACTCTGTCATCATTGTTCAAGTAATGACAACCAAAAGCGATCATTTGTTTTTTAACGGCATCATAGATTTCTTTGTCAACAATGACTGCTTGTTCAGACGCACAAATCATACCGTTATCAAATGTTTTTGATAAGATCAAGTCGTTTGCCGCTCGTTTAACATTAGCTGTTTTTTCTATATAACAAGGTACATTACCTGCACCAACACCTAAAGCTGGTTTTCCTGAACTATAAGCTGCTTTAACCATGCCCGGGCCACCAGTAGCCAGGATCGTTGCAATGCCAGCGTGTTGCATTAAAGTTTGTGTTGCTTCTAGTGAAGGCTTTTCAACCCACTGGATACAATTTTCAGGTGCGCCAGCTTTTACGGCTGCTTCGTATAACAGTCTTGCTGCTGTAGAACTTGATTTTTGAGCAGAAGGGTGGAAAGCAAAGATAATAGGGTTACCTGTTTTAATTGCAATCATTGATTTGAAAATAGTTGTTGAAGTTGGGTTAGTGACAGGTGTTACCCCGGCAATGACGCCAATAGGTTCAGCAATCTCCACGGTACCTTCGTGAACATTTTCGTTGATAACACCGATCGTTTTATCGGATTTGATATTGTGGTAGATATATTCAGAAGCGAAGATGTTTTTGATTATTTTGTCTTCATACACACCGCGTCCCGTTTCTTCAACAGCTAATTTTGCTAATGTCATATGATTGTCTAAACCAGCAAGAGCCATTTCTTTTACTATAGCATCTACTTGTTCTTGGTTCAGTTTAGATAAACCTTCCAGAGCTTGTTTACCTTTCGTGACTAACTGATCGATATCCTCGTAGACACTTGTTTCCTTTTTGCTTTTGTCTAAAACTTTAACCATAATCATTTCCTCCTTGATATAGTGAAATACTGAGCAATGTAGTTCAAAAATTAAAATCTCTTCCCAATTATAACGAAAGTTCCTGGAAAAGACTAGTAACATTGAAATTTATGCGATTTTTCTTTCGTTTATTTACTACAACTCTAGAATAACATAGTGAATCCGCTTACAGTAATGCTTATTTGTGTCGATATTGTGACAAATTGAGCATGGAATGCGAAACGTTGATACACCAATGAAATGTTATATAATGTTCACGTTTTCACTTGTATAAAGTGAGCGAATGTGATAGTATGAACTTGTTGATAAACAGATAAATAAAGGAGAATTGATTATGGAAAAACAGCGTACTGAAGATATTTCTTTGGAATCGATTTGGAATGGTTTTATTGGAAAACAATGGAAAGAAGAAATTGATGTTCGTCATTTTATTCAAAGCAATTACCGTCCCTATGATGGGAATGAAAAATTTTTAGAAGGTCCTACTAAAGATACAGAAAAATTGTGGGATCAAGTTATGGACTTAGACAAGCAAGAACGTGTTGCCGGTGGCATATTAGATATGGATACAGAGGTTGTTTCTACAATAACATCTCATGGCCCAGGGTACTTATCAGAAGATTTAGAAAAAATTGTCGGTTTCCAGACAGAAAAACCGTTCAAACGTTCACTCCAACCGTTTGGTGGAATACGCATGATGGAAGTAGCTGCTGAGTCTTATGGTTTTGAAGTGGATCCTTTCTTATCACATGTATTCAGAGACTGGAGAAAAACACATAACCAAGGAGTGTTTGATGCGTATACACCTGAAATGCGTGATGCACGCCGTACAGGTATCATCACAGGACTTCCTGATGCATATGGCCGAGGACGTATTATAGGAGACTACCGACGCGTAGCACTTTATGGTGTTGACCGACTAATTGCTGAAAAAGAAGCAGATAAAACAAAATCTGATACAGCAATGATGGATGAAAAAAATATCAAAAAACGCGAAGAAATCAGCGATCAGTTAAAAGCCTTACATGAATTAATAGAATTAGGAAACATTTATGGTTTTGACATTTCACGTCCAGCACAAAATGCAAGAGAAGCCTTCCAATGGTTATATCTTGGATACCTTGCAGCTGTTAAAGAACAAAATGGGGCAGCCATGTCACTTGGCCGTACTTCAACTTTCCTGGATATCTATATTGAGAGAGATCTTAAAAATGGTACGATGACTGAAGTCGAAGCTCAGGAATTAGTGGACCATTTTGTTATGAAATTACGTTTAGTTAAATTTGTCCGTACACCTGAATACAACGAACTATTCTCAGGAGACCCAACATGGGTAACTGAAGCTATTGCAGGTATTGGTTTAGACGGTCGTCATATGGTTACTAAAAGTAGTTTCCGTTTCTTAAATACTTTGACTAACTTAGGATCAGCACCGGAACCAAACTTGACTGTGTTATGGTCACCAAAATTACCTCAGTCATTTAAAAATTATTGTTCGCGTGTTTCAATTGAGAGCAGTGCGATTCAATATGAAAATGATGATATCATGCGCGAAGAGTGGGGCGATGATTACGGTATCGCCTGTTGTGTGTCTGCTATGCCGATCGGCAAGCAAATGCAGTTCTTTGGTGCCCGTGCCAACTTGGCAAAAGCATTATTATATGCTATCAATGGCGGTGTCGATGAGAAAACTAAAACACAAGTTGGACCAAAATTCCGTCCAATCACTTCTGAATATCTAGATTACGATGAAGTGACTGAAAAATTTGATGACATGCTGGATTGGCTAGCAGGTATGTACATCAATACACTGAATATCATTCACTACATGCATGATAAATACAGCTATGAAAGCTTAGAGATGGGCTTGCATGATTCAGAAGTCGTTCGCACAATGGCTACTGGTATCGCTGGTTTCTCTGTAGCGGTCGACTCACTTTCAGCTATTAAACATGCTGATGTTAAAGTTATCCGTGATGAAGACGGCTTGGCAGTCGATTACGAAATCGAAGGCGACTATCCAAAATACGGTAACGATGATGATAAAGTGGATGACATTGCAGTAGAATTGCTTAAAAAATTCATGAGTAAAGTTAGACAATTCCCAACTTACCGCGATGCTACACATACAACATCTATTCTAACCATTACATCAAACGTTGTTTATGGTAAGAAAACAGGTAATACACCCGATGGACGTCGTCAAGGCGTACCGTTCGCACCAGGCGCTAACCCATTACACGGAAGAGATTCAAATGGTGCTTTAGCAAGTTTGAACTCAGTGGCTAAATTACCGTACAAAGAATCATTAGACGGTATTTCCAATACCTTCTCGATCGTACCTAAAGCTTTAGGTAAAGAAGACAGTGTACAACAAAACAACTTATCAACAATGCTGGACGGATACGTTAAAATGGGTGGACATCACTTGAACGTGAATTGTCTAAACCGTGAAACGTTAGAAGATGCTATGGAACATCCGGAAGAGTACCCACAATTAACGATCCGTGTTTCCGGGTACGCAGTTAACTTCACCAAATTAACTAGAGAACAACAAATGGATGTCTTGAATCGTACATTCCATGACACAATGTAAGTAAAAAAGTTTAACTATTCGTAGGGGGAAGTAAATATGACAGAATCACCAATAGGATATGTACACTCAACAGAAAGCTTCGGTTCTTTGGACGGACCAGGGATTCGCTTCGTAGTCTTTATGCAGGGATGTCGTATGCGTTGTGAGTTCTGTCATAACCCTGACACGTGGAATATGGGCGGCGGCACACCTTTTACACCTCAAGAACTCCTTGATAAAGCTTTGAAATACAAAAGTTATTGGGGTGAAGAAGGAGGTATCACCGTTAGTGGTGGGGAACCGCTTATTCATATTGACTTTCTAATCGAATTCTTTAAATTAGCTAAAGCGGAAGGCGTCAACGTTTCGCTAGATACGTGTGGACAGCCATTCACTTATGACGAGCCATTCTTCAGCCGCTTTGAAGAATTAATGAAATACACTGACTTGGTCTTAATGGACATCAAACACATTGATAATGAGATCCATAAGAAATATACGATGCATTCCAATAAGAGTATTTTAGATATGGCGAATTACTTGTCTAAAGTCGGCATTCCTATGTGGTTAAGACACGTTTTAGTTCCAGGCAGGTCTGATTATGATGAACATCTGGAACGTCTGAGCGATTTTATCGATCAGCTGGATAATGTGATAAAAGTAGAAGTTTTACCTTATCACCAACTGGGCGTCTACAAGTATAAAGAACTTGGTATTCCGTATAAACTGGAAGGCGTTGAACCACCTACAGCGGAGCGCGTTGAAAATGCAAACCGTATATTAAAAACAAGTAAATATCAAACGCAGTAAAAATAAAACTATGTTGACTGTTTCGTTCGGTGAAAGCCTCGCTGGATGAACGTCAGCATAGTTTTTCATTTTATTGAAATTTATGATTTTTTACGATATTCTATGAATAAGCGAATTTAAACTAAAAGGAGAATGACAGTGAGTAAAATACTTATATTTGGACATCAAAGTCCTGACACAGATGCCATTACATCAGCGATTACCTTTTCATATCTGCAAAATAAATTAGGCAAAGAGACAGAGCCCGTTGCTTTAGGGAAAACAACAGACGAAACGCAGTATGCTTTAGATCATTTTGACGTTGAAGCCCCGCGAATCATCACTACAGCTGCACAAGAAGTACAGGAAGTGATGCTGGTCGACCATAATGAAGCACAGCAAAGTGTACCGGATATTGACAAAGTTAAAGTGCTAGCGGTCGTCGATCATCACCGCATTGCAAATTTCCAAACGGCGAACCCGCTTTATTACCGTGCCGAACCTGTCGGGTGCACGAATACGATCATTTTGAAATTATTCAAAGAAAACAACATAGAAGTGCCTAAACACATTGCCGGTCTGATGCTTTCAGCAATCATATCTGATACGCTGTTATTCAAATCTCCAACCTGTACAGCAGAAGATGAAAAAGCCGCAAAAGAATTAGCTGAAATTGCGGATATCGATATAGAAGCTTACGGTAAAGAATTACTTAAGGCTGGCACGGATACATCAAGTAAAAATGCAAATCAAATTCTCAATGATGATGCTAAAAACTTTCCGATGGGCGAACTAACTGTCCGCATCGGTCAAGTAAATGTTGTAGACGTGGATGAAATATTAGCTCGTAAACAAGAATTACTGGACGAAATGGCAGCACAAAGCCAAAGCAACAGCCTTGATTTGTTCATACTGGTGACGACAAATGTACTGGATAGTGATTCGGTCATGCTTGTTTACGGCGAAGAAAAAGCTCAGGTAGCAGATGCATTTAACAAAGAAATGAAAGATGACACCCTATACCTTGAAGGTGTGGTTTCCAGAAAGAAACAAGTCGTTCCACCACTTACTGTACAATTTAGTTAAGTTATATAAGGAAAAGACAGCCTCAGATGAGGCTGTCTTTTCCTTATAGGGGTCCATGAAAGCAGATCGCTTTAAAAATAAACCATATTTTGATCATTGAGGTTGTAAAGTAGTGAATGTTGCTAATTAACTTAACTTAGGAGGAGGTCCATTTATGTCATTTGGTTTTCATTAAATCATTAATTATTAAACAAACAAGAGTAAGTTAGTTCAAAGAAATACAATGACTTGAAGCCATATCGTCTTGATATGGCTTCTTTTTAAACTACAATATTTTCCAATATACCGAGACCATGAGATTAGAATGTTAGTCAGGTCATTGAGAGACTTAACGCAATCATTACAATTATTGCGTTGTCTATTGCGATATTTTCTATTACGTTTTACCTTCACGCCTCCACATTCTCAAGCACCTCCCAGTTCAGTATTCAGCATTTGTTTAGGAGGATGGTTAAAATAGCAAGAATCTATACGCAAAGAACCTGATTAAAAGATAGTAGAGTATACTCGCTTGCCGGCGAGTATGTACATAATTTAATTGAAACCTCTTAAAGTGCTGAAAATTTTGGATTTAAGTGCAAAATCGGTGATATTATTCAACAACTTGATACAAGGGCGAAGTTAGGACTAACTCATTAAAAATTAAAATGTGAGCAGGTACTAAGGGCATCAGTTAGTGCTTACTGATTTACACCATTTTACTGAGCAGGTCTTAAAGAGGGGCAGTAGTGATCAGTCAACGAGCGAATCAAAGTGAGCAGGCACTATAGGGGCTCTATAGTACCTGCTCAAACTAAAAGAGAGTTTGAGTATTAATTAATTGACTCTTTAAGTGACAGTTCGATACTTAAAGTCTTTTGAGCGGGTACTAAAAGGTGACTATACGTCCAGCTAAAGATG
The DNA here is from genome assembly GCF_046484155.1 of Alkalibacterium sp. GTDB lineage: Bacteria > Bacillota > Bacilli > Lactobacillales > Carnobacteriaceae_A > Alkalibacterium. The sequence continues at coordinate 5,029 of NZ_JAWOBT010000074.1, read as the reverse complement.
ATCAATAGCTTCAGTAGAAACTTATTTTTACTCATATGGCCACTGAAACTGCACTCTTGGTTCAGTTGCTAGTAAAAATGATGGAATGCAGTAAAAAAGAGGATCTTCGTTGGAAGGTCCTCTTTTTTAAACATCGACGGATCGTTTTTGTTTAATGTAAGTATGTTTTATCCAAAGAAGCATATCCAGCATTGCTCTACCAGAAACGGTGGCTAGAAATGCCGTTGCTCCCAATTTCCCTCCAGAACCATCAAAGAGTGAGGCGACAGCGATAAATAAGATGGCAGTTAAAACGGTTAAGAAAAACAGTTCAGTATAGGTTCTCGCTCTTTCTTTGGATACCATACCTGTGAACGTCGCGCAAAAAGCGGCAACAACGATGATGTGATTGGTTTGTGGATGCAATATAGCAATGGTTAACCCCGCTAAAGCAGAGGCGGTCACCGCATCCAATAAAAACAAGTCCCGCAACAGATAGGTAACCATTCCGGCAAAAATAATTATTAAAAATAAGGGGAGGTATAGATCAGGTGAGAGTGGCTCCAATGTTCTAAAGGGTGACCTGAAAAGCAGAGAAGCAATAAAGGTGCCACAAAAAGCCATAAACCCTAATTTTCCGCCATACCCCTTGAATAATTGGGCAGATAAAATGAATAAACCTCCTGTAATGAGACTGGCCAGGATGAATGATAAGGGATTTGAGAAGATCACGTTACACGCCATCGAGACAAATGAGCCACAATAGATAGCGGCTGCATAATTTTTCATAAAATAGGCGCCACCTAAACCAGTGAGACTTGAAGCGAGGACATTATTCAAACCTAATTGGTGATTCAATATGAATGTGATGAAAGCTCCTCCGACAAGTGCCAACAGAATGTTCAAATTCTTTGGCTGGCTAAGCTTTACGGGTTGTTTTAATTGACACTTTACACAACGCCATTCGATTCTTAATTGTTTTATGAAGAACAAACCTGAAACACCCAAGAAAATGAGTGATGCAGTACTTAAATGAGCAACATTACCATATATCATCGAGTAAAAAAGGTAAGAAGCAAAGAAAGTGAAAATCAAAAAACTGCTTGCGAGAACCAACGTGGCCACTCCTTTCTATTTTTTACAAAACAAAGAAAGTATGTACCAACAAATGCGCTGTAACCGTTTTATTTAGTTCATTTTATCACATACTAGTATGTTTTTGAAATCATTTACACAACCTTTGTCAAAAATCAGTCAAAAAAACAGAAGAAACAAGAGCGTCTCTTCTGTCTGATACTATTTGATTATGGTTAACTCAAAGGTCTGCTTGTTCAGACTTGCCATTTGTTGAGAAAAAGGGCCGATGCCTTGACTGGCGAATAAATCAAAACGCAGTTCATCGTTATAGAGGATGACTGAGTCACCAATTTCGACATCGTTATCTACCTCTATCAAAATATGACTCATCATTACCGAGCGGATCGGGTATTCTTTGCAGTTAATCAAAACAGGGAAATTTTTCCGTGCTTTCAGCAGGCCGTTACCATATCCGATATCACAGACGGCTATCTTTGTATCTTTCTCGATTTGGTAATCTGCTGAATAACCAATCGTTTGCCCGGCCGCGACCGAGGTCAATTCAATGACAGTGGCTTCGATGCTGACCACTTGTTCGGCGATAGAGGCATCCAAGCCTTCATAGTAAGGACGAGCCCCATAAAGGATGACGCCTCCCCTTATATGTGTATGCTGAGGGAGCAGGCCATCCCTTAAAAACGAAGCACTGTTCTGTGCATGAATGTACTTCAAGCCAGGAAGATATCCCTTTAGTCCTTCTATAACGGTTAGCCATTTCTCTCTTTCTTTTTGATATCTGTCAACGCCAAAGTCATCCGCGGAAGCAAAATGCGTCCAGATGCCGTTAACGTTCAGTTCTTTATCATCCAATATGTGTTTCATATCAGCGATGCGATCAAAGCCTAATCGGTTGAGGTCGTTTCGGAAAACCAGTTGAATCGTTATCCCTCTTAACTCGTTTTTGAATTTTTCATAATAGTCAAAGGACGAAACGGTCAAAGCGATATCGAATTCTCTCAAGAGCGCAAATTCCATACTGGGATCCAGTAATAAGATAAAGATATCGCTGTTCCATTTTCTCAGTTGGATCGCTTCAGACAAGACCGTTGTCGAAAAGGCACGAATGCCACCTTCGTAAAACGTCTTATATACGCGTTCCAGGCCGTGATTATACCCGTCGTTTTTCACTACTGCAATGGTATCAGCTTTTGATTGGATAAAGCGAGCTTGTCTGATCAGTCGTTTTTCGTTAAGGGTCAATCGTGCGGTCATTTGACCACGCCTAACGTATGGGCAATGGATTGGTAATACTTCACGCCGTTGAGCAATATGGCTTCGTCAAAATTGAACAGGGAAGTGTGCAGACCATGGATATAGCCCTTTTCTTCGTTACGCACACCCAAGAAGGCGAAATTAGTTTTAGCTACCGATTGATAGAATGAAAAATCTTCGCCGAAAAGATAGGGGACGTCAAGCAAGTCAAGGTTTAAACCGGCTTGGTCGGCACTTGTTTTGACTGTTTCAAGCAAGGCTTTGTCATTGTATACGGCCGGGTAACCTTTAGCAAAGTCCAGAGAAGTTACCGTGTGATGCAGGGCGTCTGCACTGGCCACGATGGTTTCCATTTTTTCCTGAATGTGTTTCAGATCTTCGGGAAAGTAGGTCCGGATGGTTCCGTGTAGGTGTCCGTCTGATGCAACGGTATTGATCGCTTCACCTGCCTGCAGTTGGCCGATATGCAGAATGTTCTGATGCAAGCCGTTTAAAAAATATTGCTGGACTTGAGAAAGCTGCGTCGCGATATGGATGACGGTTCCCAAGGCACTGAACCCTTTTTCCTTTTGAGCCACGTGGGCAGAGAGGCCTCTGACAGTGATGCGGTACTCTGTCGCACTGGCCATCAAAAAGCCATGTCTCGTCGCTAGTGTGTGTTCCGGCACATCAGGCCCTAAATGGAGGCCGTAAATTCCGGTGATCTGATAGTCTTCAAAGGGAAAGGCCTGGATGAGAGCGTCAGCTCCGGCATTTGATTCCTCAGAAGGCTGGAATATCAGCAGCATATTCTTTTCGAGCAAACCTTTATCCTGCTGTTCTTTGCACCACTCCGCAAACGTCAGCAGTATGGATGCATGACCATCATGACCGCAGGCGTGCATGACACCTGGATGCTGCGATTCGAATGCGACACCGGTTTCTTCCTGAATGGGCAGAGCGTCGATGTCTGCACGAAAACCGACCGTTTCTTTTGCGGCCGAAGTGCCTTCGAAATAGACAACGGTAGCTGTATCCAAAGGTGTGAAGTAGGGTATTGAGAGAGTGTCTAGCGTTGTTCTGATATAGTCTGTGGTTTTATATTCTTTAAATGAAAGTTCGGGTATCTGATGTAACTGTCTACGGTGAGTCGTGACTGTTTCGAGTAAGCGAGTCATACGTTCCTCCTGTAAGTATTGGTATGAATTGAATTCATTATGATTTAAGTTCTCTCAACGCTTGAATGATGGCTATTTTTTCTGAAGCCACTTCAGACGTGTTCTTTATTTTTCTGGCAGGAACACCGGCGACGACCGTATCTTGTGGCACGTCTTCAGTGACGATGGCACCGGCAGCTACGACAGAGCCCTTGCCGACCGTAATGCCTTCAAGGATCACTGCGTTCGCCCCGATCAAAACATTATCTTCAATGACGACAGGTTTCGCATTGGCAGGTTCTATGACACCTGACAGTACTGCACCTGCACCGACGTGGACGTTTTTGCCGGTAATGGCGCGCCCACCCAGAACAGCACCCATATCGATCATGGTTCCTTCGCCGACGACAGCTCCGATATTTATCACGGCACCCATCATCACAACGGCGTTTTTACCTATGGTCACATGATCACGAATGAAAGACCCCGGTTCGATGCGGGCATCCACCTGAGAAAGGTCTAAAAGCGGGATAGCCGAATGTCGCCGGTCCTGTTCGATAACCCATTCACTCATAGCTTCTTCATGGTCTGCAAAGAAAGGCTGCCAGTCTTTCAAGTCTGCAAACAAGGTGAAGCTTCCCTCTGAACCGAATACTTTAAAAGACCCGGGGAAGTCGTCTCGTTTAAGCTCTGTATTGACGTAAATTTTTAACGGGGTCGATTTTTCTGAATCGCTGATATATTGGATGATTTCTTCTGGATTAAAGTCTTTCAAAGGTCACACTCCTAAATTAGTATACGTATAAAAGCCTTTTTCTTTTGTTACCAACCGTTCAGCGACTTTCAAAGCGCCGCGGGCAAAGATGTCTTTGGATTGCGCTGAATGTTTGATGGAAATCACTTCGTCGTGACCGGCAAACAACACTTCATGTTCACCCACGATGGTGCCACCACGGATGGTTGAAATGCCGATGTCTTTTTTGTCGCGTTTCTGGGAGACCTGGCTGCGGTCATAAACTGTCTGAGCATCGGGACGGGCCTTTTCAGTGATCGCGTCAAGCAGTTTGATCAACGTTCCGCTTGGGGCATCGATTTTCTGATTATGATGCTTTTCGATCATCTCAATGTCATAGTCATCCATGAGCGGGGCGATGGTTTCGAGCAGCTGCGTTACGATGTGGACACCGTAGCTCATATTGGCGCTGAAAAACACGGGAACCTGCATCGCTTTTTCGTCCATCAATGCAAGCAGCGTCTCCTTGTCACCGGTGGTCGCAATCACCATCGGGACGTTGAGATCAGATTTTAAAAGTTCTTTGGTCAAGGTCGGGTGTGAAAAATCGATCACACAATCGGTTTCGGGCAATGCTTCATTTAGTGACCCGAAGAGAGGATAGGGACAGTCCTTTTCCTCCGTTGGCGTGACTGCTCCAACGATGGTATGTCCGGTCACTTCAGCGAGTTTGGCTACGCGTTTGTTCATCGTCCCGTATCCGACTAGTAAAAACTTCATTTTAGGCATCCTTTCTCGTGTGATCGAAGAGCTCAGTTAAACCGTTTTGAGC
>NZ_JAWOBT010000051.1:0-3158 GCF_046484155.1 Alkalibacterium sp. | reverse complement strand
TGGTTGAGTTGCCGATACACAAACCGAATCGGTCTGAGGTAACGCCGATTGGATTTATGGGGTTCGGATATGGCTTGAATCAATCCAGGATACTGCTGCAGTTGTCCGTCATACACACATGTCGAATGAACGGCTTCGATAACATCTCGGGGATGCATCAGGTTCGGACGGTTGAAAGGTGACATGACGTTTGCGGACTGTAAGAGTGTGGCTACGAATTCTGAACAGAAGAAATGATCAGGACGTTCCCACGAATACTGAAAGTAAGCAGGCAGCAAGCCAAGCAAGTTGTAATGCCAATCAAGAGGGTTCGCTTCAAAAGACTGAAGGTGCGTTTGAACCACTTGCCATTCCTGGTCGCTGACCTGGAGGGTGTACACCCGACCACTGGACTCTTTGTAAAACGAATGACTGAAGTCTTCTTTGGTGAAGCCAGCCATGAGTGGATTACTCGGTTGGCGTCGTCCGAAGCTGTAGACCTCGGATAAAGATGCGTCCAGGGCAATGGACAGATGATTATACGGATACCGGCTGAATAGGCGGATGCTTTGGCTAAGGACTGTTTGATTGTTGGTTTCAATAAGATAGATGATTGGCATGATGATTCCCTCTCAATTACACTGATTTTTTATTTTTAAAATACGATGCCAACTGCTAGACTCGAACTGCGACCTCTTCTTTAAGAGGAAGGGTTCTAACGACTGAGCTAATAGGCGGAAGGGGGATGGCAACATGTGTATCTTGCCTCTATCCTAACGATTCCTGTATGGTGATTAATTTATTTTAAGTAGCTGGTTCACGAAAATCAAATTGTTCTTTAAGTTGCTCAGCTGTTTTCAGTTTGGCTTCGGTTGTTTTGTATATTTTAGCGATGTCAATAAATATATCGCCAAATTTAATTGTATACTACTTATGAACCGTTTGTACAGGTTTTATTGCACTTGATTTTTCAACAGGCTTCATAACAGGCTTGCTCTTTGTCGATTTCTCAATAAAAGCGTTTTCTCTATTACCTGAAAAGATTTAAAAGGAAAGTGGACGTCGCAAACGTCCACTAACAACTAAACAGTTCTTGGGTTGGTACCGGTGAACGTTCCTAACGCTCACTGGAGATGATCTGTTTGGTGAGTGGGCACTATAGCTTTTATTAATACCCACTGAAGATCAGTCACCGAGCGAGCAGGTACTAAAGGGGATCGCAAAGACCCACTGACGAAAGACGACATACTGAGTGGTCACTATAACACGTTAGTAAGGCTAACTGTAGGAATTCTGCTAACCGAGCAGTCACTAGTGGGCCGCAGTAACGTCCACTGAACGAAACCTGATAACTCAGCGGTCACTAACAGACGTGACTAACGTCAACCAAAGATAATGCACCAACCGAGTAGTCACTAAAAAAAGTGCTGGTGCCTACTGGAAATATCTTTTCACCGAGTGGGCACTAAATTTCACTGTTTGATAGCTGGTGTTGCTCCTTTTTGGTTATTTAAGCGATATGGATCTATAAGTACCCTTGATTTGGTTGGCTGTGATTGAAATAGTGATGAGTTATGCCAATTAGGAGCTTATTGAACGCTCTCCAGCAGAAAACAATTTAAGTGATATCAATGAGGTCCTGATTAGGCGTGCTCGCCTAATCATTCATCTTGTTAGGCAGTGCCCATAAACCGTTGATCTGATAGACTCAATTAAAAAATCTATTGAAAGTTCTTAGGATATATCCCACCAAATTTAATTAGTCCTATACTTACTGGGGAGACGTATTTATTTTTATAAAAACGTTTGCTTACCAATTTTACTGTGGTAAGATGAATATATGAATTTTTAATGAATAAAATTTATTTTTTCTCATTTTAATTCATAGAATCAGCTTTTCAGCACTGATCATTACATAAAACGAAAAAGAACACTAATCGAAAAAGGCAAACCTTCTGAAAAGATGGGACGCAAAACTATAGGGGCTAAAGACAATGTCTATGCCTGCCAGTTGCCGTTATACAAGCACACTCTTGTAAGCGGGAGTGTGCTTTTTTGTATAAAAGGAGGTGAAAATGAGGAGTGTCTTTAAAGAAAAATTTCGCGGCTATCATTTTAACGTCTACACTGCTGCTTTTAGTTGGATGTAATGATGAAACACTTGCGGACGCTAAAAGTGACGAGAGTAGTATAGAAAGTCATGAAACAGCGGAAAAGGACTTTCTATATGAAAATGAAGCCTTTGGTATACGTATTTCCCAAAGCATGGAGTGGCGATTAGAATCAGAGAAAGAATCTGACAACTTGACCGTCGTGTTGAATCATAATAAATTAAGCGCTATTGTTTCATCTGTCTCATCGACAAACACCTTTGAAGATATAAAAAAAGAATTATTGAAGGGTGCTGATAAGGTATCGATCATCGCAGAGGAAGACGGTTATCTTTCTTACAAGTCGAAACTGAAAGAGCCTGTCAGAACAGATGTCTATTTTGAAGAACATAATGACTCGAAAAATTACATAATCGTCTTTATGTCGCCGTCATCTGAATATGAAGCTAATCAGCCCGAGATAGAAAGTTTGTTGAGCAACATCAATTTAAACTAAAGAGGAGCAAAAAATGATGAAAAAAAGAATATATAGTTTGGTATTAGGAACCGGCTTGATCCTTGGTAGCAGCCAAGCGCTAGCAGCCGAAATGGAAGATGTCGTCAATCCGGATTCAGAACTCTATGATACGACTCGCGTTATGGAAGAGATAGAGTATGACTTGACAGATGACGCCGGAGACCAAGCACTCCTTCAAGATGGCTATGCAGTCGAAAGAGTGGCGGAGTCGGAACTGGCCCTGGAAAGTGGCGACGTTGAATTAGCGGAAGATCTTTTGGAAGAAGCGAATGAGAGCACCGATCAGGCGGAAGCTGACCTGAATGATGCGATAGAGACTGAAGACGAGTCCGTTGAAGAAGTAGAAAAAACATTAGCGGAAAGTCTTGAAGCACGCACAATGAAATTGCGAACATTCTTGGACCGCGAAGACCTTCCAGAGCAAGCCAAGATAGGCATTTCAAGGGCCTTGAAACAGGTGGGAATGGTTGTCAAGAGAGCAGAGGAACGGACTGTTTTACAGACTAAACTTGCAGCAGGTGAATTAACAGAAGAAGAATTTGAAAGCGAAA
>NZ_JAWOBT010000027.1:0-30491 GCF_046484155.1 Alkalibacterium sp. | reverse complement strand
ATTAATACCTTATACCATAAAAGGAGTAATATGGTATCAAGGCGAAGCGAATCGCAGGGATTATTATTTGCTGCTTCTGAGTGTGCACCTTTCTTTAAAACAGGCGGCCTCGGGGATGTTATGGGATCTTTACCGAAAGAACTGGCTGCAAATGGTCACGATGTTCGTGTCGTATTGCCCTATTACATTCAAAAATTGGATAAAAAAACGCAAGAACAGTTAGAAGATGTGACTGATTTCACTGTAAAAGTAGGTTGGCGCCAACAGTATTGTGGTATTAAAAAATTAGTGAAAGACTCTGTGACCTATTATTTCATTGATAATCTCTTTTATTTTGATCGTCCCAATCTCTATGATTATGGTGACGACGGTGAACGCTTTGCTTTCTTTCAACAAGCTGCCATAGAAATGTTGGAAAAAATCGATTTTATCCCTGAGGTGTTGCATGTCAATGACTGGCAGACAGCTATGATCCCAGTTCTACTTAAAGATAAGTATGCCTGGATCAATACTTTGAAGGATATCAAAACAGTTATAACGATTCATAATATCCTTTTTCAAGGTGTTTATGATCAGTACATCCTATCCGATCTATTTAATATAGGATATGCTGCCTTTCACGAAGAAGGGTTGAAATATGGCGATAAGGTATGTTGGCTAAAAGGCGCTCTATATTATTCCGATTTAGTGACTACCGTAAGTCCGACATATGCTGAAGAAATTCAGACACCTGAATTTGGTTATGGATTAGACAACGATTTGAGGAAAATCAATTATAAGCTCGTAGGCATATTAAATGGTATTAATTACGATACCTATAATCCTGAAAAAGATAAATCGATACCCTATCAATTCTCGGCAGCAGATTTAAGTGGGAAATTGAAGGATAAAAAAGCATTGCAAGCAAGAGTAGGGTTACCTGAAGATGAAGATATAGCTTTGATCGGTGTGGTTACAAGATTAGATGAACAAAAAGGTGTTCAGCTTATTGTAGATGCCATGGAAGAGCTGCTTAACTTTAGGAATGTACAGTTTGTCTTGCTCGGAACGGGAAAATCATATTTTGAAGATGCCTTTAGACACTTCACTTGGAAATATCCAGATAAGTGTCAGGCAATTATCGATTTTGATAACGAATTGGCACAATGGATTTATGCCGGCGTAGACTTTTTCCTTATGCCTTCAGAGTTTGAACCCTGCGGCCTGTCTCAGCTCAATTCATTACGTTATGGCACAGTGCCTATCGTACATGAAGTCGGTGGGTTAAGGGATACGATTGAGCCTTATAATGAGTTTGCAGAAGAAGGTACCGGCTTTAGTTTTCACGACTTTAATGTGAGAACCATGCTTAATACCATCGATCGTGCCTTAAAAGTTTACTATGAAAAACCCGACAGTTTTGAATTGTTACAAATTCGCGGGATGACTGAAAATAATAGTTGGGAAAAATCAGCTGAAGAGTATATCCAAAAATATAAACACTTAGTTTATTAATAAAAGAACTCGAATGATCAGCTTAGTGCTGATCATTCGGGTTCTTTTATAAAAAAGTAAAAGAATTGTCACTTAATACATGATTAACACTTATGACAAAAGTATTGAATAGATAGAATGTTAATTAGACATTCTACTGAAAAATAAGAAGATGCGTCACTCAGTGTATCTTTTCTTATCTTCACCATTGAGGTATAATTATCACCATCACATGGAGGAATGCATATGACATTAACAGTTAAAGAGTTTATAAAAGATTTTAAAGTACAATTTCAAAGTTTATACGCTTATTCTTATGAAGAGGGTTCAACCGAACAACAATATAACGCACTTGGTTTGTATGTGAAAAATTATTTATCCGGTAATTGGAAAGAAACACGCGAAAAATATGTAAAAAATAGTGTGAAGCAAGTCTACTATTTTTCGATGGAATTTCTTCCGGGACGACAGTTGAAAAGTAATGCCTATAATTTAGGATTGCTTGATACGATCAAAGAAGGATTAAGTGAAATGGGCTTGTCTTTTGAAGAATTAGAAAAAGCTGAAGCTGATCCGGCATTAGGGAATGGGGGATTAGGGCGTTTAGGGTCCTGTTTCATGGATTCACTTGCTTCTTTAGGCATTCCCGGAAATGGGAACGGTATCCGCTATCAATATGGCTTATTTAAACAAAAATTTGTCGATGGTTATCAAGTCGAATTGCCTGAAAATTGGCTGCGTTACAGAAATGTCTGGGAAACACGCAATGTCAAATCGACATGTATGATCAGATTTGGCGGAAATGTTTGGCTAGAAGACAATCTCTTAGGGCATTTGGAAATGAAGTATGAAAACACGCTGAATGTTTTAGCGGTGCCATACGATACGCCTATGGTCGGTTATCGAAATAATACAGTTAATAATCTCAGATTATGGTCTGCAGAGATTCCGGTTGAAGAAGAAGATAATTACCCAACGTTGGAAGCTACGGAACCAATCAAAGAAATCACACAGGTCTTATATCCTGATGATTCAAATTACGAGGGCCGCTTACTGAGACTAAAGCAAGAATATTTTATGGTTTCAGCAGGTATCCAATCTATTCTACGTCATTTCACTAAGTATAATGTGCCCAGAAAAAATATACCTGATAAAGTAGCGATACACATCAATGATACACACCCTGCTTTGATCATTCCAGAGATGATGCGCATATTGCTTGACGAAGAGCATCTATCATGGGAACAGGCATGGGAAATTACTTTTAAAACATGTAGTTATACCAACCACACAGTTTTGCGTGAAGCTTTAGAAAAATGGCCAGTAGATATGATGAAGGATTTATTGCCGCGTATTTATATGATTATCGAAGAGATCAATCGACGTTTTGTTGAAACAACGATTCCTCTTTACGGTGAACGCCTAACCTGGCAAACAGCCATTCTTCAAAACGGGGTAGTCAACATGGCTCACCTTGCAGTCATCGGAAGTCACAGCGTCAACGGTGTAGCTAAGTTACACACCGAAATTTTGATGAATGATGTATTGAAAGATTTCTTTGAACTTTATCCTGAACGTTTTAACAATAAAACCAACGGGATCACGCCAAGACGCTGGGTCCATCTATCCAATCCGGGATTAACTCAACTTATTGACGAGAAAATTGGTGAAGAATGGAAGAAAAATCCTTCAGAATTAAAAGTGTTCAAAGGTTTTGAAAAAGATAAAAAAACAATCAAAAAATTAGCTGAAATAAAACTTGAAAACAAACAGCGATTGGCGGATTACATTGAAGAAGTAAAAGGGATAAAAGTTGATCCTAATGCCTTATTCGATGTCCAAATCAAACGGCTGCATGCCTATAAACGTCAACACTTAAACATGTTGCATATTCTCCATCGTTATTTAGAAATCAAACAAAATCCAACGATGGAATTTGTGCCTCGAGTATTTATTTTTGGAGCGAAAGCGGCACCTAGTTATATTTATGCAAAACAAATAATTAAAGTGATTAATTCATTAGCCGAGTTGGTCAACAACGATCCTGATGTGGGAGATAAATTGAAAATAGTTTTCTTTGAAAATTATGGCGTTTCACTAGCTGAAAAAATTATTCCTGCAGCTGACATCAGCGAACAAATCTCGCTTGCCAGTATGGAAGCTTCAGGAACAAGCAATATGAAATTAATGGCAAACGGAGCATTGACTTTAGCAACACTGGATGGTGCTAACATCGAAATCAGAGATTTTGTTGGTGAAGAGAACATGTTTGTTTTCGGTTTATCCAGTGACGAAGTATATGAATTGAGAGCAGCTCAAAATTATAGTTCAAGAGAAATCTATGATTCTAACGATAAAGTTCGTCGGAGTTTAGATGCCTTAAGAGATGGGACGATTCCTGGACTGCAAGATGAAGGCAATGCTATTTTTGAATCCCTTGTCCAATATAATGATGAGTATTTTGTCTTGAAAGATTTTGACTCGTATGTTGAAGCACAGGAAAAAATTGATGAACTTTATAAAAATGAAAAAGAGTGGACAAAAAAATCACTCTTGAATATTGCCTCAGCTGCACCATTTTCAGCAGACTACACAATCAAACGGTATGCGGATGATATTTGGAAAGTGAAACAATATGGTGAACAAAAGCAACTTGTTTCCCCCCTTGATGAACCTATGGCATGATCCCCTTAATAGGATCGGACTTTTTGCTGTAGGAACCTCGAAAAAACCGGAGTAGAGAAATCTACTCCGGTTTTTTGTGTCTTTTATTTTAAACCAGCATTATGAGCTAATGTTATCCGAGTTTTCGCTTACTAACGTCATTTATTATATAAGAAAAAAGGATGGAACTAATGTCCCATCCTTTTTCCTTATATATGAAGTTGATATTATCCTAATATTGCGAAGTAGCCTATAACGACAAGACCAATAATAATTCGATACCAGCCAAACGAGCTGAAATCATTTTTTCTAATGTAGTTCATCAAAAATTTAATCGCAAAGATAGAGACGATGAATGAAAAGAGACAGCCGACGAGTAATATTATTAATTCCTCAGGCGTAAAACTGAAACCGAAGCCAACTAATTTAATTAGGCTGGCTCCAAACATGACGGGAATAGATAGGAAGAATGAATATTCTGCAGCAATCGGTCTGGCTGCTCCAATTAAAATGGCGCCAACAATGGTCGCCCCAGAACGAGATGTTCCCGGTATGAGCGCCAACACTTGGAAAAAACCAATCATTAACGCGATTTTATAGGTTAACTGTTCCCAGGTCTCGATTTTTGGCACTTTACCTTCGTTCCGTTTTTCAATAATAATAAAGGCAATTCCGTAAAAAATCAGTGTGACGGCCACCGTCTGCCAATTGAAAAAGACATCATTAATAACATCTTCAAATAACAAGCCGAAGAAAGCAGCTGGAATCACACCGATGACGACTTTTAGCCAGATATGCCACGTTTCTTTTTTCTGGTTATTGTCCTTGTCACGGTCAAACGGGTTTAACTTTCTGAAAAAGATGATGACGACCGCAAGTATCGAGGCCAGTTGAATAACAACTAGAAACATCTCTTTAAATGCTTCGCTGGTATTCAAAACTAAAAACTCATCGACAAGGATCATATGACCGGTACTACTAATAGGTAGCCACTCTGTAATTCCTTGTACGATTCCTAAAATGATGGATTTAATAATTTCTATAAACACTTGGATAACTCCCTTTGTAATATTTACTAGCTTTCTTATAATATCGAACTTACGGTGAAAATGCTAGAAATTATGGATAATTTAATATAAAATTCTTTTTGGTTCAAGATTTCCCTTAAGTATGCTATTATTAACAGTAAGATAGCAAATATATATGAGCAATATAACACCTAAATATAAAGAAAGCAGGGGAAAATATGGGAATGTTTGATTTTCTAAAGGGAAAAAGTAAAGAATCGAAAGATCCAAATGCAACGTTGATTAGTCCGGTGAATGGTAAGGTGATTCCAATTGAGGAAGTAGAAGATCCAGTTTTTTCTCAAAAAATGATGGGAGATGGCTTTGGCATTGTTCCAAGTGACGGCGATGTTTATTCTCCAGGATCAGGTAAAGTTGTAAGTGTTTTTCCTACACAACATGCTGTTGGTTTAGAGCTTGACAATGGTATCGAAGTTCTTGTGCACATAGGAATAGATACGGTAGAACTCGAGGGGGGTCCTTTTGACACCTTAGTTAAAGAGGGCGATAGAGTTACACCTGAAACAAAAATATCTACTGTTGACCTTGAAGGCTTGAATAAAGCAGGCAAGAAAAACACCGTCATTGTGGTCTTTACGAATATGGACCAAGTCAATGAGTATACACTAAATATAACTGGTGAAACAACCAGAGGCACTGAGATTGGTACAGTTTCTTCAAAATAATCTATCATTTAAAAAGCGTCCTTGGATTTCTATCCAAAGACGCTTTTTCTAGTTTATGGGTCGAGCATATGAAAGGATATCACCTAATGTCGAATAATCCATACCGGATAAGCGAGCCATAGGATCCAATTTATCAGCGAGAATATAATCTTTTTCTGAATCAAATACCTCTTTATCAAAGTGAAAGTCAGTTACTTTCAAGAGGAAATGATCCGTAATGATCTTGCCGGACTCATCTTTTATGGGAACATATTGATATAAAACTGTCTCAAATCGAATCAAGGCTTCTTTAATGCCAGGTACTTTAACTGTTTTGCTGTCGGCTAAATGCAGATGCGTAAGTTCCAGTTCGCTTTTATCTGGAGACAGAGGCGCAGATGTTTCGTTCATTTCTTCGGTGAGTGATCGGCTGACGATATGAACAACTGCTTCTTTTTGATGCAATAGATTGTTAGCTGTATCTTTTGATTTTTCATTTGTTCTCAAGATAGAGACTGAGAGTAAAGGTACTTGGTTAGAAGCTACACTAAAAAAACTGAATGGGGCTAGATTAATAATGTCGCCTGATTCATTAAGGGATGTGATCCATGCTATCGGTCGTGGGATCACGCTGCCTGTTAAAAATTTGTATTGTTGCTTTAACGATATATCACCTGTTTTATAATGATGCATAATTGACTCCTTCAATTGGTTGACGAAAATTTAATCAAACATGTTTTTTAAGATTCAAATTTAATACAAATAACTTCAGGGGCATAAACATCCTTTTGCAAGAGCGTGAGTGTTCCGTTTTCTTTGTTTCTCTCAAATAATGTTAAATTGTCCGAATCTTGGTGACCAACTACGATGAAATCTTCAGAAGGATCAAGATTAAAATCACGGGGTATTTGTCCTTCGGTTGGCGTGTAATTAACTAAGGACAAGGTCCCGTCTTCAGCTACCTTGTACGTGACAATTGAGTCATGCCCACGATTTGATGCATAGACAAACTTGCCATCGGAAGATACGCGAATCGCAGCTCCACCATTAAACGCTTCGTGCTCGTGTGGTATAGATGAGATGGTTTGAATAGGACTCAATGTGCCATTCTTGCTATTATAGTTGAAAACCAGTACATCACTGCTTAATTCTCCGAAAACATAAGCGAAGCGATTATTAGGATGAAACACAACATGTCTGGGACCTGTTCCTGGAGTGACCGGGATGATATCACTAACAGTGAGCTTGTTATCCTCATCAAGCGTGTACAAGACCACTTCATCAGTCCCTAAATCACAGGCGATTAAAAACTGACCATCTGGTGTTAGATCGAAGTAATGGGCATGAGGTGACTTTTGATTTTCATGCACTGATTTTCCTGAATGTGTGTTTTTGTCTAGTAAAGATAATTCACCTTCTGCTGATGTTTGGTACACACAGACTTCACCTTTATGGTAGTTAGCAGTGAGTACCAGATTTTCAGTCTGATCATATGCGATATAACAAGGCGGTGCACCTTCCTCGAACAAACTATCTACCTCGGCATATAAACCATCTGTACTTTTTTTGAAAGATTTAATGCCCCCTTTGCCATCAGGCGATTTTGCAATTGAAAAAAGCAAACTGTAGCCTTCATTCCCGGCAAGATAAGTGGGGCTCTCTACAGGGATCTCTTTTTTTAAATTTTTTAATTTTTTCTCTGTGACGTCTAATTCTATACTATATATACCCTCACTTTTTCTCTTTGTATAGGTACCCAGTAAAATCTTTTGGTTCATATTTATTCCTCCTCAAATCGATTTGATTCACCTAAATAGTATAACAGATTTAAGAAGAAGGATACAAAAGAGACAGTTCTATTTGAATTTGAAGTATATTTATTCATTTCAGTGAAATTTATATGCTAGAATATAAGTAATTAATAATAAGTAGGAGTGGGTGAAAGACGTGGAAACTGAAAAGAAAGAGAAGCATACTGAACAATGGTATAAGACTTGGTTTTGGAAGCAGATAATAGATAATAAATTTGTGACGGTCCTTTTGATCATCTTTCTTTTAGCAGTAAATATTTATATGATTACCAGTATTTCTTTTATATTTGAGCCAATTGCAATTGCCTTTAGTATCATCGGACCACCGATCATTTTTGCCGTTATCTTTTATTATCTGCTTACGCCGGTGGTCGACTGGTTAGAAAAGAAGCGTTTTTCTAGAAATTCTGCTATTGCGTTCGTTTTTAGTATTGTTATTCTTCTCATAATAGGAGGAATAAACTATATTGTTCCGATTATTCAAATACAGGTTGCTTCACTTTTAGAAAGCTGGCCGTCTTATTGGTCAAATTTTATTGGACAAATAGAATCTTTCTTCAATACTCAAGCTTTGTCAGAATTTATGAATGAAAATGGTGAAACCCCCTTTATTGAAACAGTCACGAATCAAATGTCATCTGTTTTAAATGCAACTGTTGGTGGGATTGGCAGTGTTATTGGGATAATTACTCGTCTGTTTATAACACTGTTTACCACGCCGTTTGTTCTATATTACCTACTTAAAGACGGAAAAGAAGTACCACATAGAGCTTTGAAATTTATACCTACTAAAGCAAGACCAACGGTTATTAGGCTTTTAACAGATATTAACAGACAAATAAGCTATTATGTCAGGGGACAACTGATTGTGGCTATATTTGTCGGATTTATGTTCTATATCGGATTTTCGCTGATAGGATTGGACTTTGCTTTGACGCTAGGCATATTCGCGGGTTTTTTAAATTTGATTCCTTATCTGGGTTCTATTATCGCCACTATACCTGCGCTTATTATAGCTGTGGTGGCTTCACCTTTTATGTTGTTTAAAGTTCTCATTGTTTTTGGAATTGAGCAGTTACTGGAAGGCCGTGTGATTTCTCCACAGATTTTGGGAAGTTCATTGAAGATTCATCCTGTCAATATTATTTTTCTTCTCCTGATTGCAGGTCGTTTATTTGGATTGATAGGTGTCGTTTTTGGAATACCAGGTTATGCCATTATTAAAATAGCTGTTTCGATGTTCTTTGAATGGTATAAAAAATATTCAGGTCTTTATGAAAACGAAGATGAGGCAGCTGATATATCAAAGGAAATAATTGAAACAATTAAATAAACTGACGTTTTAATTCTTGGAAACTGGGATTAAAACGTATTTTTTTTAGATTATCTCTTGCGTTATGACAAGCTGTCACATATAATAATATGACATGACAATTTGTCATGTTTATATCTGCAGAAGGAGGCAATGATATGCCGACACAAACTTTTTTCAACTTACCAGAAGATAAGAAGAAACGACTGATAGCTGGAGCAATGAAAGAATTCTCGGCTAAGTCCTTAAATGAAGCATCTATTTCTAACATCGTAAAAAATGCTGAAATTTCCCGGGGAAGTTTTTATCAATATTTTGAAGATAAAAAAGATTTATATTTCTTTTTGATTGGGAAATTTCGTTATAATTATCGCAACTTGATGTTTAAAAGTTTTTCGGAAAAAGATGGTGATTTTTATGAAGGATATAAACTGTTCAGTGAGAAATATATAAAATATATTATGGAATCCGAAAAGTTTGGATTCTTTGAAAAAATGTATTTACACATGAATTATCAGATAAATCAAGAGGCGTGCGTCGATTTTCAGCAGACCGAATCTCATAAACTGCCTAAGGGTGAACGCATAGTTGATGTCGTAAAAAGAGATAATCTTAAAGTGACGTCTGAAACAGAGCTTGTTGATGTTTTGAGATATATATTAAGCATGCTGAACGACACGGTTATGGAAGGTTTCTGGAAAGAATTATCTGTCAGTGAAACTCAGCTGTTATTTTCAAAACGACTACAGTGGATCACTTGTGGCATTGCCATTGTTGATAAGAAAGAGGAGAGCGAATGATTAGATTAGCGAAATGGATGAATCCATGGAGGATTTTATTAAGTTTAATATTTTTAGCCATACAAGTCGTGGGTATGTTAGCCCTGCCAACGTTCACGGCTAACATTATTGATTACGGTGTTGCAGAAGGAGATATAGATTACATCATACGTACGGGCTTAATTATGCTGGCCTTCACATTGATCACGATTGTTGCTGCATTGATAAATGTCTATTACGCGGCAAAAGAATCACAAGGATTAGGAGACACGATCCGCAGAAAAATTTATACAATGGTGTCTTATTTTACTAATGAAGAAATCGACAAATTTGGAACGTCTACATTGATTACGCGAACAACCAATGATGTCATGCAAATTCAGTTTGTTATGATGATGGTCCTGCGCATGATGATGCTGGCTCCTTTTCTTGTCATCGGGGCGGGCATTATGGCTTTTATAAGAGAACCTCAATTAGCCTTTGTTTTCTTGATCTCTATGCCAATTTTAGGTCTCCTGTTATTAATTATTTTAAAATCCACAGGTCCTATCTTTAAGTCCATGCAATTGAAGACAGACAGGCTCAATAAAGTGTTTCGAGAAGGCTTAACAGGCATTCGTGTGATCCGTGCATTCAATAAAGACGAGTATGAGAAAGAGCGTTTTGATGAAGCCAACTGGGACTTTGCTGCGACGTCAATTAAAGCATACACCCGCTTAGCATTCATGATGCCTTCAATGATTTTGGCAGTAAGCGTAACGAATATTATGATTGTCTGGTTTGGATCTCAATTGATCAGTACAGGTGATATGCAAGTGGGCAATTTAGTCGCTTTCTTGACTTATGCCATGCAAATTCTTATTGGCGTCTTTATGGTTTCTATGGTCCTCTTTTTCCTGCCGCGAGGACAGATCGCTGCTGCACGTATCATAGAAGTATTGGATACACCCAATATTATTAAAGACCCTGCTCATCCGACCAAATTAAATAAAGAAGAAGATGCTTCATTACACTTCAATCATGTCAATTATCGATATGCCGGGGCCGAAAAACTTGCTCTCAAAGATATTGATTTCACTCTAAAAAAAGGAGAGAGATTAGCTATCATTGGAGGCACCGGTTCTGGGAAAACAACGTTAGCCAATTTGATCCCCCGTCTTTATGACATAGAAAGCGGATCGATAGAAGTTAATGGCGTTGACATTAAAGCGGTCAAACAAGGTGACTTACGCCAACTTATCGGTTTTGCTCCTCAAAAAGCCGTCTTGTTCTCAGGGACCATTCGAGACAACTTGAAATATGGTAAGCCGGATGCCAGTGATGAAGAAATATGGCATGCTTTGGATATAGCTCAAGGCAAGGACTTTGTATCGAGCTTATCAGGAGGGTTAGACTCTCGCGTTGAACAAGGAGGAGGAAACTTCTCTGGCGGTCAAAGACAACGATTAAGTATTGCGAGAGCACTGGTAACAGATGCGGATATTTTGGTATTTGATGATTCTTTCTCAGCTCTTGATTTCAAGACAGATGCTAAACTGAGAGAAGCATTGGCACCAGAAACAAAAGAGGTAGCCGTTGTCATCATTGCTCAACGAATCAGCACAGTGGTGGATGCTGATGAAATCATCGTGCTGGATAAAGGCACCATAGCTGGTAAAGGTACGCATGAAGAATTAAAAGCAACGAACAAGGTTTACCAGGAAATAATGGAGTCTCAGTTGAAAGGAGAGGACATTTAATGAAAGATAGCGAAAAAAGTGCGGCTCACTTAAAAGCTGAAAAAGCAAAAAATTTCTGGGGAACGACCCATAGACTTGTCCGGTACATGTCCACTCGTTCTTGGGGCTTAGCAGCGACCCTGCTGATGGTTATTGCTTCAACGATAATGGCTACGATAGCGCCATATATTTTAGGGCGAGCGACAACTGAAATTTATCAGGGGATTCAAGAGGGAACAGCTTTGAGAGAAGCTGGAACGGTAGTGGAAACTTTCCCTATCGATTTTGACTATATTCGAAACATTTTATACATCGTTGCTGTTGTGTATATTGTTGAAGCGGTGTTCCGATATTTTCAGCAATTCATTACCGCCCGTATCGCTCAAAAAACAGTTTATGATATGCGAAAAGATTTGAAAGAAAAAATGTCGACATTACCTATCCGTTATTATGATACCCATTCTAACGGAGATATTATGTCACGCGCTGTTAATGATATGGATCAGATCGCGAATACACTTCAGCAATCATTGACACAGTTCATTTTAAGTGTGGTCCAGTTTGTCACTGTTCTGATTATCATGTTCGCTATCGACATTCGACTGTCACTGGTAACGATCGTAACCGTTCCTATCAGTTTCTTGCTTATTGCCTACGTTGCACCAAAGTCTCAGAAACAGTTTGGACTACAGCAAAAAGAATTGGGCATACTCAATGATCAGGTAGAAGAGACGTATTCAGGACATACCATTGTTAAAACGTACAACAGAGAAGAAGCTGAAATAGAAAAATTCATGGTGCAAAGTGCTAAGTTGAACGATGCCTCATGGAAAGCACAGTTCCTGACAGGGATAATGATGCCATTAGTCAGCTTCTCACGAGATCTGGGATACTTTGGGGTCGCGATTGTCGGTGGGATAGGTGTAGCTAACGGGTCTGTCTCTCTGGGTAATGTGCAGGCGTTTATTCAATACGTCAACCAATTTTCACAACCCGTCAGACAAATTGCTAACTTAGCCAATACCATTCAAGTAACGATTGCTTCATGTGAGCGAGTTTTTGAAGTGCTTGATGAGGAGCCGATGGAAGAAACACATTCCGGTTTGGAACCTAAAAAATACTCGCCACACAAGATTGAGTTTGAACATGTCCAGTTTGGTTATGATAATGACGAATTACTGATGACAGATTTCAATTTAACCGTTAAAGCAGGCGAAATGATTGCTGTTGTCGGACCGACCGGAGCAGGCAAATCGACGCTGATCAATTTACTTGAGCGTTTTTATGATGTTAAAGGCGGAAGTATTCGTTACGAAGGTATCGACACAAGAGATATCGAGCGTAATGACTTGAGAAGTAAATTCTCAATGGTTCTGCAGGATACATGGTTGTTTAACGGAACGATTTGGGAAAACCTCAAATATGGTAGTCATGATGAAAATCCGAGTGATGAGACGATACTTGAAGCCTCAATAGCGGCTCACGTTGATGAATTCGTCAGACGTTTACCGGACGGTTATGACACGATTTTAAACGAGGAAGGGACAAACATTTCTCAAGGGCAAAGACAACTTATCACGATTGCCAGGGCCTTTATTGCAGATCCCGAAATACTAATACTAGACGAAGCAACGTCTTCTGTTGATACGCGTACCGAGATATTGATTCAACGCGCAATGGGTAAACTGCTGGAAAACAGAACCAGTTTTGTGGTGGCTCACCGTCTATCTACGATTAGGGATGCAGATAAGATTATCGTTATGAATCACGGTGATGTTCTGGAAACAGGCAATCATGATGAGTTAATGGAGCAAGACGGCTTTTATGCTGATTTATATAACGCACAATTCCAAACACCAGTTGAACAATTAAAAGCTGTATAAAGAAAAAGCTGTCTCATGAGAGGCAGCTTTTTTATAATATAGGAAAGTGTATAATATAAGACTCAATAACTAGTGTGATACCAATGTCAGGAAGTATTTACTGAATTGAAGACGAGGGTTCGACACTTAGTCGTTAAAAGTGCCGTCGTAACGACCGAACATGAGGATGTTCGGTCGCTACGAGCGACTGAAGTTGTTGAAACGACCGAAGTTGGGGCAAGTTCGACACTTAGGAATTAAAAGCGTTGTCGTACTGACCGAATAAGAGGATGTTCGGTCAGTACGAGCGACGGATATTATGCAAACGACCGAAGTTGGAGCTAGTTCGACACTTAGGCGTTAAAAGTGCTATCGTAATTACCGAATACATCAGTAATAAAAAAGAACACCTGGGTTATCAGTATAAAAGTTGATAACCCGGGTGTTCCATCTGTTATTCTCCTGGATGCGAAGCGATCATGTGCAGAGTACCCTCAAATCTCCAGGTCTCAATAGATGCAGGGAGAATGAAATGATCACCTTTAGCACAATTGTAGATATTATTCTCGATGACCAACTGTCCTTGACCGTCTAGTACGCTCACTAATGTGTAGGGAGCTTCTTTATGGAAAGAAGCTTTTCCTTCTATAATCCATTCTTTAACAGTAAAGAATGAATTTTTAACCAAAGTAGTTTCTGTAAGGTCTTCTTTTTTTATGGTTTGCAGTTCCAGCTCAGGATCGTTATGTGGAACAGTTGTGACTGCAATCGAATCTTTGATATGCAATTCTCTTTTTTCACCGTTATCTTGAACGCGGTCGTAGTCATAAACACGGTAAGTCGTGTCACTCGATTGCTGTGTTTCTAGAATCATTATGCCACCACCAATAGCATGGATGGTCCCACTAGGAACATAAAAGAAATCGCCAGGCTTCACTACTTTTTTTCGTAACAGCTTATCCCATTGTCCCGTTTCAATAAATTCTTCTAGTTCTTTTTTTGATTCAGCGTGATGGCCATAAACAATTTCGGCACCTTCTTCAGCATCAATAATATACCAGCATTCTGTTTTACCTAATTCACCCTCGTGTTCCATACCGTAGTTGTCATCAGGATGAACTTGAACCGATAAATCTGTCTCTGCATCTAATATTTTTGTCAGGAGCGGGAAAACATCTCCTTTAGCGTAGCCAAATAATTCTTTATGCTCATCCCACAAATTTTTTAGTGTTTTTCCTTTAAATGATCCGTTGATAACAGTACTTGGTCCGTTGCTGTGGGCACTGATAGCCCACAATTCTCCTGTTTTATCACTTGGAATAGGGTAATCGAATAAGGTGTTCAATTTCTTTCCACCCCATAATTTCTCTTTGAATGCACCTTTTAAAAATAGTGGTTCTGACATACACATGCTCCTATCACTTTTTTCTTTAGTTTAGCATATAAACGGCACAAATTCAGGGGAAAGTGGTACAGTATCCAATGTGGACTTGTACTTTTTCCTGCCATCACTTATAATTTATAAGGATTGGTGTCTATTTCAGATAGACGAAGAAATGCTGGAGAAAGTATATTAAAGAAAGTGGGCAATTGATCATGGCACAACTGTATTTTCGTTATGGAGCAATGAACAGTGGAAAATCGATTGAAATTTTGAAAGTGGCACATAATTATGAAGAGCAGGAAAAGCCTGTGGTCTTGTTTACGAGTGCTTTAGATAATCGAGACGGATTAGGTTATATTTCCAGTCGAATTGGATTGAAACGAAAAGCCATCCCTGTTACAGACGAGACGGATATCTTTTCAATTGTAAAAGACATGGAAAAGCCGGTTGCGTGCGTGTTGATCGATGAGGCGCAATTTTTAAAAAGAACGCATGTCGATCAATTAGCCCAAATAGTAGATCAACTGTCTATCCCTGTCATGGCTTTTGGATTGAAGAATGATTTTAGAAACCAGCTGTTTGAAGGATCCGAGCAATTACTGCTTTTAGCTGATAAGATAGAAGAAATGAAAACCATTTGCTGGTTCTGCCATAAAAAGGCCATCATGAACCTGCGTGTACATGATGGTGAGCCTGTATATACAGGAGAGCAAATTGCCATAGGTGGGAACGAGTCCTATTACCCGGTATGTAGAAAACATTACAGTGATCCCTTAATAAGACACGACCAAGAGAGAGGTAATAATTAATGAGTAGTATGATGGATCGATTAGTAGAAGTAGAAATACGTTATGATGAACTGAATGAATTGCTCAGTGATCCAGAAGTGATCAACGATACGGAACGTCTTATGAAATTGAGTAAAGAGGAAGCGGACTTGAGAGAGACCGTCGCAAAATATAGAAAATACAAAGACGTTTTAACTGAATTGGAAGATACCGAAGAGATGCTTAATGATTCTTTAGACAAAGAAATGGAAGAATTAGCCAAAGCAGAACTTAACACTCTTAAAGCAGAAAAAGAAACACTGGAAGAAGAACTGAAATTCATGCTTCTACCAAAAGACGAAAATGATGAACGTAATATTATTATGGAAATCCGCGGAGCCGCCGGTGGAGATGAAGCGCAGCTCTTTGCCAGAGATTTGTTTGAAATGTATCAGAAATATGCAGACAATCAAGGCTGGAAAACAGAAGTGCTGAACACCAGTCCTGGCAGTGCCGGTGGATTCAAAGAGATCACACTGATGATATCAGGTACGAATGTGTACTCCAAGTTGAAATTTGAAAACGGTGCGCACCGAGTTCAACGTGTGCCTCAGACAGAATCACAAGGACGCATTCATACTTCAACGGCGACCGTCGTTGTCATGCCGGAAGCTGAAGATCTTGAAATAGATATCGCTGAAAATGATATTCGAGTCGATATTTATCATGCCAGTGGTGCGGGCGGACAGCACGTAAACAAAGTATCTTCAGCTGTGCGATTAACGCATGAACCCACAGGAATCGTTGTAGCGATGCAAGACGAGCGCTCTCAAATTAAAAATAGAGAGAAGGCCATGAAAATTTTACGCTCTCGTGTTTATGATAAAATTACTGGGGAAGCACAAGCTGAAGTGGATGCAGAAAGAAAATCTGCCGTAGGGACAGGAGACCGTTCTGAACGTATCCGTACGTATAACTTTCCGCAAAGTCGTGTAACTGATCACCGCATTAATTTGACCATTCAAAAACTCGATCAAATTCTGGGTGGAAAATTAGATGAAATCATTGAACCTTTACTCATGTGGGAACAATCCCGAAAAATGGAGCAGTTAAAAAATGACTATTAAGTTTATCCGAGAAGCATCAACTTATGCAGAAGTCCTCTCTAGGGCTTCTGCTTTTTTGAAACAAAGCCATAGAGAGCCTCAGATAGCCGAGTGGTTGTTGAAAGAACGGTTCAACATGTCGCTGACGGATTTAGTTACCCTTCAAAAGCAGGAGATGAATGAAGAGGATAAAGAGCAGTATATCAGAGATATAATCGAGGCCAGTCATGGCAAACCACCCCAGCACATTGTTGGACACGAGTGGTTTTATGACCGTCAATTCAAAATTACAGAGGCAACCCTGATTCCTCGTCCTGAAACAGAAGAGTGGTTTGACCGGTACATTAAACACTTGCCGGAACGACCATTACGTGTCATCGACTTAGGAACCGGATCCGGTGTTTTAGCCATCAGTCATAAGCTTGAAAGACCACAAGACGAGGTTGTTGCGGTAGACATAAGTCAAGCAGCACTAGCTGTGGCCAGCTCTAACGCTCAGACTTTAGGTGCAGAGGTGACTTTTATCGAAAGTGATATGCTGAAAAAGGTTACTGGGACATTCGACTTGATCCTGTCTAATCCGCCTTATATCAGTCAATCCGAACGAAACGAAATGGATGAATCAGTTATTGATTTTGAACCTCATCTTGCCTTATTCGCAGAAGAAGAGGGGCTGTATTTTTACAAGAAAATCGCAGAGGAAACTTCAGAAAGATTGAATCCAGAGGGAGAAATGATTTTAGAATTTGGTTATAAGCAGGCACCAGCAATTAAAGCTATTTTTGAGAATCACTTTCCAAGCGCGACCATCAAGATAGAAAAAGATTTCAACAATAATGACCGGACGATACATCTGAAACGTGACACAAAGATAACGAAAGAAGGAGACGTTAATGCAGACAGCCATTCTTGATTCTACCGAATTAGACCAAGCAGCGGCTTACTTGAAAAGTGGTCAAGTCGTGGCTTTTCCAACCGAAACCGTCTATGGCTTAGGGGCAGATGCGACTGACGAAGAGGCGGTCAAAAAGATATTTGAAGCAAAAGGTCGCCCGAATGATAACCCATTGATCATTCACATTTCTAATATAGACCAGCTGGAGCGCTATGTTCAGTTCGTTCCGGAAGCTGCCAGGACAGTAATAGAGCATTTCTGGCCCGGACCGTGCACTTTGATTTTAAGAAAAAAAGGACCTATTGCACCCTCGGTAACTGGAGGATTGGATACCATTGGTGTAAGAATGCCGGATCATCCGGTAGCGCTTGAACTGATTGAGAAGGCTGGGGTTCCCTTAGCGGCACCCAGCGCAAATTCGTCTGGAAAACCGAGCCCAACTACTGCCCTGCACGTTAAGAAAGA
This sequence comes from Alkalibacterium sp., assembly GCF_046484155.1. Taxonomy (GTDB): domain Bacteria; phylum Bacillota; class Bacilli; order Lactobacillales; family Carnobacteriaceae_A; genus Alkalibacterium. The sequence continues at coordinate 12,523 of NZ_JAWOBT010000027.1, read as the reverse complement.
TTTAGATGGTAAAATTCAAGCAATAGTTGATGGTGGAGCGACGGGAGTGGGACTTGAATCCACAGTGCTGGATCTCACCGATCCTGAAAGACCGACGATATTAAGGCCGGGTGGCGTTACTTTTGAAGAATTGGAACTAGTCTTAGGGAAAGTTTGGACAGACAATCATTTAAAAGATGCATCGATCGCACCAAAATCACCAGGAATGAAATACAAACATTATTCTCCCGAAAAGCCTGTCTGGATTTTACCGGCTTCCTTAGATGAGGCTGAAAAAGTGATGGATCAATTAGAAAAATCTGGAGAAAAAATCGGATTCTTGGTCAGTGATGAATGGTTTGAACAGTTAAGTAATCATAATAGAACGGGTCATAGATTGGGTGACAAAAAGAAACCTCAGCAGGCAGCTGCTCGATTGTTCTCATCTTTGAGAGCCTTAGATGATGAAAAGATCTCGCTGATAGTAGTGGAACCTTACTCGAAAGCAGGCATAGGGACAGCGTACATGAATCGTTTGGAAAAAGCAGCGAGTCGAATATTATAAAAATCAGGATAAGATGGATTCTCCTGGAAACTTGCGATCACTTTATGTACAATAACATAAGAAGTAAATAAGGATAATAGAGGAGCCGGATAATGGGAAACTTTCAAGTTATAGATCATCCACTTATACAACATAAACTGACAATCATCAGAGATAAGAATACTGGAACAAAGTATTTTAGAGAAGTCGTTAATGAAATTGCGCGCTTATTGGCATATGAAGTATCTAGAGAAATGCCTTTACAGGACATTGAAATCGAAACACCTTTAGTAAAAACCGTTCAAAAACAGCTGGCAGGTAAAAAAGTAGTGATCGTACCTATTTTAAGAGCTGGCTTAGGCATGGTTGATGGCATGTTAGATCTCATTCCAGCGGCCAAAGTTGGTCACGTAGGGATGTACCGCGATCACGAAACCATGGAACCAGTCGAATATTTTGTCAAGTTACCTTCTGAATTATCAGAACGTGAATTATTAGTTGTGGATCCTATGCTTGCTACAGGCGGATCAGCGGTTGCTGCCATCGATGCATTAAAAAAACGCGGCGCAACAAACATCAAATTTGTTTGTTTAGTTGCAGCACCTGAAGGCGTAAAAGTATTGCAGGATGCTCACCCTGATGTTGATATCTATACTGCTTCCCTAGATGAAAAATTAAATGAAAAAGGCTACATTTTGCCTGGCTTAGGCGATGCGGGCGATCGTTTGTTCGGAACATTATAAGAGATATAAAATGAAAAAGCTCCGATAAGAAAGGTTTTCTTATCGGAGCTTTTTTTTAGGATTTCAAAAGAAACCTGTAACATTTATGTAACATGCATAATAAATGAAATATTTTGAAGTTTGTGCTAGTATAATTACGAAAGGATGAACCGTATGCCACTCGTCATGCTACAATCATTAGTTAATCTTGTCTCGCATGTATTTTTTATCCTTGTTGCTTTTTGGGCAATGCAGACGTTAAAAACAGATATGTTAATAAAAAAATTCCACATTCCACAAGCACGTACCTTGTATATACTGATTTCTATTGCATTAGGTTATACAACAAGCAATTTTTTCATAGATTTTATTCTTTCAATTCAGAACTTATTTTATTTGATTTAATGTGTTTCGTGTCAGTGACAAATCAGTTGATGTTGTCACAAAGATGTCATTAAGGAAGGGATTACATGGTGTTCCCCTGCAATAAGCTTTCTGATATACTGAATCAAGTGTGTTTTAAAAAAGAACAATCAATTTTTACTATATTAACAATTAATTTAAAACAAGACATGAGATGAAGAATAATTGGAAAAGGAATTATGGAGGGCATAGAATGGATAAAATTATCGTAGGCGGAGGAAACCGGCTGAAAGGTTCTGTTGATATAGATGGAGCAAAGAATGCTGCACTTCCTATACTAGCTGCCACTATTTTAGCAAGTAAAGGGACGAATATCATAGACAACGTGCCCCTTTTATCGGATATTTACACTATGAATGAAGTGTTGAATCATTTAAACGTCAAGGTTGAATTTGATGAAAAAAACCAGGTGATTCGAACAAATGCTGAAGCTAAACTAAACAATGAAACACATTTTGATTTTATGAGTAAAATGCGAGCTTCTATCGTGGTCATGGGCCCGCTGCTTGCGCGGACAGGGTATGCTAAAGTTGCTTTACCTGGCGGATGCGCTATCGGGTCTAGACCCATAGATCTGCATTTGAAAGGCTTCGAAGCGATGGGTGTCAAAGTGAAGTTGGGTAATGGTTATATCGAAGCTTCTGTAGACAAACTTAAGGCTGCTCATATTTATCTGGATTTTCCAAGTGTCGGAGCGACTCAAAACATTATGATGGCAGCCACACTTGCTGAAGGAACCAGCGTCATTGAGAACGTTGCAAGAGAACCTGAAATCGTTGATTTGGCAACTTTCTTAAATAAAATGGGTGCTAAAATAATTGGAGCAGGGACAGAAACCATACGCATAGAAGGTGTGGAAGCTCTGGAAGGAACAGATTATCCTATCATTCCTGACCGTATTGAAAGTGGTACCTTTATGATCGCTGCCGCGATTACACAAGGAGAGATCTTGATTAAAGAGGCTGTAAGTGAACATAACAAACCGCTTATTGCTAAATTAGGTGAAATGGGCGTTACATTTATTGAGACCAGTGAAGGATTGAAAGTTATTGGCCCTGAAAAATTAAAACCAACGAATGTTAAAACTATGCCATATCCAGGTTTCCCTACTGATCTTCAAGCACCAATGACCATAGCACAGCTTGTTGCTGAGGGAACAAGTATCATGCGTGAAACAGTATTCGAAAACAGATACATGCACATGGAAGAACTGCGTAAGATGAATGCATCTTTTCAAATCGATGGGCAAAGTGTTATTATACAAGGCGGGAGCATCCTTCAAGGTACTGAAGTTGCGTCAACAGATCTGCGTGCAGCAGCTTCACTGATATTGGTCGGTTTAGTCTCCCAAGGACACACACAAGTCACGCAATTACATCATTTAGATAGGGGATATTCCAAATTCCATTCTAAAATGAAAAAATTAGGTGCCGATATCGAACGAGTAAACGAAGAATCAGCAAAAATCAAAGAATCAAGTACCGTATCTACTTATCTAAATTAAAATATTTACAGAGAGAGAGAAGAAGAAGAGGAGAAACTAGCCCATTATTCTTAATTCTCTCTCTTTTTCATATGCCCTTCAGTATACCTTAACAAATAATTAAGAATATAAATTTAGTGTTGCTCTTTTTTCGTATGTTAAGTATCATATAAAGGGTATAAACATTTTTAGACTTATGCATCTCGAAATAGTGAAAGTGCAATGAAGAGTTGAGAGGAGAAACACGATGGCTAGAGATATTGGCATCGACTTAGGTACAGCGAATGTACTGGTGCATGTAAAAGGAAAAGGTATTGTTTTAAACGAGCCTTCTGTCGTAGCGTTAGACACTAAAACAAACGAAGTACTCGCGGTAGGGGGAGACGCCTACATGATGGTGGGTCGTACACCTGGCAATATAAAAGCAATCCGTCCCTTGCAAGGAGGCGTTATTGCTGATTTTGATATAACTGAAGCAATGCTGACTTACTTTATTAATAAATTAAATGTTAAAGGTTTTTTATCTAAGCCTAATATTCTTATTTGTTGTCCCACGAATATCACTGCAATTGAACAAAAAGCAATTATTGAAGTGGCAGAAAAAAGTGGTGGCAAAAACATTTATTTAGAAGAAGAACCCAAAGTGGCTGCTATCGGTGCAGGCATGGATATATTTCAACCAAGAGGCAATATGGTTATCGACATTGGTGGAGGTACCAGCGATATCGCTGTTCTATCTATGGGGGGGATCGTTACCAGCCGTTCGATCAAAATAGCGGGCGATACACTGGATAACGATATCACGCAATATGTTAAGAAAAAACACAAGTTACTCATAGGAGAGCGTACGGCAGAAACGATCAAGAAAGAAATTGGCATCATGTTTGATAACGGGAGAAATGATGAAATGGATGTAAGAGGACGAGACATGGTTTCCGGTCTGCCTCGCACCGTTACCATTACTTCGCTGGAAGTATTGGAAGCAACGCGTGAATCCATGGAAATGGTCGTTGCACAAGCTAAAGCGGTCTTGGAGCAGACACCGCCCGAATTGTCAGCAGATATCATTGATCGTGGTGTTATCCTTACCGGTGGTGGCGCATTGCTTGACGGTATTGAACTGCTTTTTGCCGAAGAGCTGATGGTGCCCGTGTTTAAAGCGGAAAATCCACTCGATTCAGTCGCTCTTGGAACTGGTATTTTGCTTGAAAATTTAAAAAATCGAAGATAATTTAATGATCTGACAATTCTGTAAAATTGACTGAGGTGTTCACTGATGACATGGAAAACGGTAGTTAAGGATATAATCTTTTATATATTAAAAGTCCTGATTGTGATTCTATTAATTACTGCAGCTTTTATAATAGGAACAATGATTGGATACAGTGTCGTTGGTGGTGCCGGCGAGCCGATGGATGTATTTAATCCGGAAATCTGGCAGCATATTTTAGACTATATTTTTTAATGAATAAACCATCAAAGTATTAAGGTGTTAGGGGAACTCTCTATCGCTTTAATGCTTTTTCTGTTTTTTATAGAACTTTATTGATGAGATATTATTTCTTTTCATAATATTATTAGTAGAGGAGAGATTTTAATCTTTTCTACTACATGATGGAAAGAGGAATAGTATGAATACAGTGTCACTGATAGGAAGAATGGTCAAGGAAGTTGAATTAAGGGATATAGGTGAGAGCCGATTTGTCACCAACAACGTTCTAGCGGTTAAGAAGACATTCAAAAAGGAAGGCATAAGGGAGGCTGATTTCATTCCTTTTGTCGCTTGGGGAAAGAAAGCTGAACTCATTGAAAAACATTGCGGCAAAGGAGATCTCGTCGCATTAAATGGTAAGATGCAATCGCGTTCATATCAAACGAACGATGATGAAACAAAATATGTCGTGGAGATGCTCGTGGATGATATAGAATTTATTCAAAAAAAAGCTAAAGAATAGCCTAGTTTAGAAAGTGTAAATTAAAAACACAGCATTTTATTTTTGTTTGTTTATGAACATGAATATTGCGCTGTGTTTTTGTATTTAGTTTTCAGCAATGAAAGTCGTCTCATTGTTTGGTTGCAAAGTTGACACAATTGGTTTATCTTCTTGTTTAAGTGCATTGATTTACACAAAAAATTCAACTATGGTGTGTATAATAAAAATGAACGAAATTAGGAAGAAGGTTAACCATGCATATTTTAATGATTGAAGATAATGAATCCGTGTGTGAAATGATAGAGATGTTCTTTTTGAAAGAGGAGTGGGAGGCAACCTTTGTTCACGATGGCAAAGAGGGACTGGATGCGTATAAAAATTCACCAGACAAATTCGATCTAATTATATTAGACATTATGCTTCCTGGGATGGATGGTATGGCCATTTGTAAAGAAATAAGAAAAGAGTCTTCATCTGTCCCCATCATTATGTTGACTGCTAGAGATTCAGAAAGTGATGAAGTGATCGGTTTAGAAATAGGTGCAGATGATTATGTAACCAAGCCGTTCAGTCCGCTCACTTTAGTTGCCCGTATAAAATCACTGCTTCGAAGAGTGAGCAACAAAGACTCTGCCCATGCAGATGAGTTGACGTTTGACATTGAAACGGAACATTTGAAAATGGACCGAACGACACGTGAGATTGTTTTATATGATCAACCTCTGAATAATTTAACACCAAAAGAATTTGACTTGCTTTTTACTTTAGCAAATAGCCCCAGACGTGTTTTTTCACGAGAGCAACTCCTTCAGTTGGTTTGGGATTATGAGTATTTTGGTGATGAGCGCACAGTGGATGCACATATAAAAAAATTACGTCAGAAAGTATCCTTAAATGGGCCGCAAGTTATAAAGACTGTATGGGGAGTAGGGTACAAGTTCGATGATACCGAAAAAATTGACTAAAATGAAATTACCGTATTTCTTTCAACAGTTTTTGGGCTTTTTAGCCGTTATCATCATCTTAATGGCGGTAACCGTCTTTTCATTTGTTCATTTTGGCCGGAGAACAGCCTTAAATGCAACTGAGAGCAGATTGTTTAGTTACGCTGAATCTGTAATAAATGAAGATTTGAATCCGATGCAGCTTGATACGATCAACCGCGTTTTAACGGCGCAGGAAGTTTCTTTTTTTGTCTTTGATGATGAAGGAGATATAATCTATCCGGAGTTGCCCCCGAATATGCGGGCGAACATTGTGCCGGATCAAATTGAACAACTGAAATCAGGCGAACGCATATCTTTAATAACAACTCGTGAAGATTTATTAGGAAATCCAAGAGAGACGACGCTTGTCTATCTTCCGTATTTCCAGCAGAATAACGAAGAGTACGCCGGATTTGTTACGGTAAGTGCACCAATCAGCCACATAAATCGTCAAATGGAAGATTTAAAAGGCAATTTGTTTAGTGCCTTTCTTATCTCGACGATTGTGGCTATACTATTGAGTTTAGTCTTTGCTCACTACCAAGTTAAACGAGTGAATCGTTTAAGAAAGGCTGCCCACAAAGTAGCGGAAGGTGAGTATACGATTCAACTTGAACATAGCGAACGAGATGAAATAGATTACTTGACCAGAGATTTCAACCGAATGGTGATGGGGTTAAAAGAGTCTCAAGATGAAGTTATGAAACAAGAAGAGCGCAGAAAAAGTTTTATGCAAGATGCTGCTCATGAAATGAGAACACCCTTAACTACTATCAATGGTTTGCTGGAAGGCTTGGAACACGATGTCATTCCCGAAACACAAAAATTACGGAGTATAAAACTTATGAGAAAAGAGACAAGACGTTTGATACGCCTTGTCAATGAAAATATGGATTATGAAAACATTCGATCTAATCGAATTGTATTAACAAAACACGCAATACCTCTATCAGAAATTGTTGATGAAATAAGCGAACAAATGAAAGAGATGATCAAAGAATCCTCAAACGAATTAATTATACATGATTTGAACCACATCACTGTGTATGCAGATTATGACCGGCTAAAACAAATCTTAGTCAACTTAATTAAAAATGCCATGCAATTTACTCAGAGTGGCAAAATCGACATATCAAGTCGAAACACTTTAGAAGGTACAGAAATCACTATTAGCGATACAGGCATTGGGATGACAGAATCCCAGCTGGAAAATATCTGGGAACGTTACTACAAGGCAGATGTCTCTCGAACCAAGACTAAATTCGGCGAATCAGGTCTTGGTCTGGCAATTGTACAACAGTTAATAGAACTTCATGGAGCTGAAATCACGGTTGAAAGTGAGCTTGGTAAGGGGACAACCTTTAAGATGATTTTCCCTAAAAAAAAATGAATTGATTGAGAAAACTGATTGAACTAGTCATAAATACCTTGAGCTATGTTTATGAGAGCTTTATAATTGCTTAAATCGTTGCGTTTGCTTTATAATAGAGTTTCGTTTAGTATATACGTGAAGAATAAATCGATTTAAAATAATTGAGAATATAAAAAAATAAAAAGGAGGGCTATTTATGTTTAAAATCAAAAATATATTCAATAAAAGAAATGCTTTGTTTGGTTTGGTAACAGTTATGTTTTGGCTCAAAACATATATGGCCTATTTAATAGAATTTGATTTAGGAGTGACTGGAACTGTTCAACAGTTCTTGTTGTTTATTAATCCACTAGCTATCACGCTGATACTTTTTTCCGCGGCACTTTACTTTAAAAAACCAAAATCGTCCAGCATAGCTTTGATTGGGATTCTTTTTGTGACTACGTTACTTCTCTACGCCAACATCTTGTATTACAGAGAATTTTCGGATTTCCTTACAACGAATATCTTGGTTGGCTCTAACAATGTATCGACAGGTTTGATAGCTTCAACGTTTGCTATGATGAGACCGTGGGATCTACTTTACTGGTTTGATTTTATTTTCTTAATGGTTATTTCAGTGCGCAATCGTAAAACGATCATTAAAGGATATCACAAGCCAGCCAAAAAACGCGACATCTTTGCGGTTACTGCTTTAGGACTGTCTTTATTTGTCGGGAATCTTACGTTAGCTGAGATAGATCGGCCACAATTGTTGACGCGAACCTTTGACAGAAACTATATTGTAAAATATTTGGGACTGAATTTCTTTACAGGTTATGATATCGTTCAAACCGTTCAGAATAGTCAGATTCGAGCAAGTGCGGATGAGACGCAGCTAAATGGGATCATTGATTTTGTGAGAGCGAATTATAGGGAACCAGATGCTGATTACTTCGGTGTAGCCGAAGACCGAAACGTCATTGTGATACAAATGGAAAGCGTCCAACAGTTTTTGATCGATTATGAATTAGAAGATGAAAATGGCGTGAAACATGAAGTGATGCCATTCGTTAACAGCTTATTCCATAGTCAGGAATCTTATAGTTTCGATAATTACTTCCATCAGACCAGTCAGGGGAAATCGTCCGATGCGGAAATTCTTGGAGAAACGTCTCTGTACGGATTGTCTGAAGGTAGTGCTTTTCAAACGTTAGGATCGACAAATGATTTTCATGCAGCACCCGCAATATTGGAACAAAAAGCTGGGTATTCTTCCGCAGCTTTCCACGGGAACGTCGGGTCGTTCTGGAATAGAACGGATACGTACCGAAACTTTGGCTATGATTACTTTTTCGATTCTGAGTTTTATGATGTGTCCGGAGAACGCTCTTTAGAATATGGACTAAAAGATAAACTGTTCTTCGATGATTCGGTCGAGTATATCGAACAGTTGCCGCAACCTTTTTATACAAAATTTGTAACAGTAACTAATCACTTTCCGTATCCCTTAGATGAGCAGAACCAAGGGTTTCCATTGGCTCAAACAGACGATGATACGATCAATCAGTATTTTGCTACTGCTAATTATTTAGACCAAGCTATTGAAGAGTTTTTCGATTACCTGAAAGCCAGTGGGTTGTATGAAAATTCCACTATTGTGTTATATGGGGATCATTACGGCATATCAAACATGCGAAATCCTCATCTTGCCGAGTTGGTGGGTAAAGACAAGGAAGAGTGGAACGAGTATGATGATACTGAGATTCAACGTGTGCCGCTGATCATGCACGTTCCTGGAGTTGATAACGGTCAGGTCAGTGATACGTTCAGTGGTCAAGTTGATATGTTACCTACACTCCTTCATTTGCTTGGGGTTGAAACAGAAGAATTCTTGTTTATGGGACAAGATCTATTATCTGGAAATCATAATAATACCGTGCCTTTAAGAGACGGTCGAGTATTGACTCCTGACTATTCATTTATTGGTGAATCGATTTATGATCAAGATGGAAGTGAACTAACGGAGGAATTGTCTGAAGTTGAGCTGGCTGAATTACACTTGATCAGAGATGAAGCTCGAGAAGAGTTGATACATTCGGACAACATTCTGATGTTAGACCTCCTGCGTTTCTATTCGCCTCCATCAATGGCAGAGTTTGCACCGAATGAGTATATTTTCTCTAACCAATTGGAAGTTTTAGAAAGCGATGCTCTGAAAGGTAACAGTCTCCTTAACCAAAGAGACGGACTGTCGAGCGAAGGACTGTATGAATCAGATGCTCCAGAATTGATCAATGCAATGAGTTACAGTGAGTTTATTAAACAGATAGATCCCGATAAAAAGTTGGACTTTGAACAAATTAAATAAGTGGAAAAAGTGGACGTTAAGCTATTTAGCGTCCACTTTTCAAATTGTAGACAGACTATATTCATGAAAATAGTGTGTTATACTATGATAGAAAATAAAACAGAAGATTAGCTAAAAGGAGTGCGTTATGAAAGTATTGAGAATAAAAGAATTAGCAACCGATCGTATCAAAAATGGGTATCCGATGCTAGAAGAGTTGGATTTTTTCGATAAAGAAGAACTTGTCGAAGGTGACTTTGTGAGGCTAGTGGACAAACATAATAAATTTGTGGCACTTGGATACATTGGGAACGAAAAGAAAACGGCTGGCTGGGTGTTATCCTTAGATGACTCGGATAGAATCGATTATGCCTTTTTTGACAGACTTTTCAGAATGGCAAGAGAAAGAAGATCAGCTTTTTATGCTGATGAAAAAACAACGGCTTTCCGATTTTTCAATGGTGATGGCGACGGCATAGGTGGCTTGACTATCGATTATTATGATGGTTATTATATCTTTTCCTGGTATAGCGAAGGCATTTACGAACACAAGGATATGATACTGCAAGCCTTTAAAATAGCCATTCCTGATTTCAAAGGAATTTATGAGAAATGCAATTATCCAAATGCACCGCACAAAAGTCGATTTATCGAAGGCGACAAGGCGGAAGAACCTATAATTATTTTAGAAAACGGCATTCGCTATAATGTCTATCTAGATGAAGGCTGGATGACCGGTTTGTTCCTCGACCAGCGAAATATCAGAAATAAAATTATGGAAGAATGGGGCTTAGGCAGAAAAGTCCTGAATGCGTTTAGCTATACGGGAGCCTTCTCTGTCGCGGCTGCCATGGGCGGAGCGGTTAAGACCGTGAATGTCGATGTGGCTAACAGAAGTAAAGAACGGACAAAAGAGCAGTTTGAAGTGAATGGTCTAGACAGTGAACAACATGAAATTCGAAAGATGGATATATTTGATTATTTAGATTATGCACAAAAACACCAGCTGCAATTTGACTTGATCATTTTGGATCCGCCAACCTTTGCACGCACGAAGAAAAGAACGTTTAGTGTCGAAAAAAATTACACAGAATTAGTAAAAGAAGCGATTCAAGTATTGGCACCTGGTGGTTTGATCATTACCTCAACGAATGCCAAGACGGTTTCAAGAGATGAATTCTTTGACAGTGTCAACTTAGCCTTTGAAGAAATGGATGTTGATGCGTACCTCGTTGAAGAGTTTAGCTTGCCTGAAGATTTTGCTGTAAACGAACAAAATCCAAATTCCAATTACTTGAAAGTCTTTGTGCTTGAAAGAACAAAAGAATAAGGAATGAGAGGCAGGAGAACCTGCCTCTTTTTTTATTGAATATGACTAAAGTTTGAAGATTTATCGAATGGAGTGAAAAAGGTGAGACGGTTTCACTAAATATGATAAAATGAATAAATAATTACTGGAAAGGACGAAAAAAATGTCAGCTTATATTTCTGTGAAAAATGAAGTGAAACGGTATCAAGCAGGTGAGACGGTTATCGTAGCTAATGATGGCATCACGTTTGACATAGAGAAAAACGAATTTGCTGTTATTGTCGGACCGAGTGGGGCTGGGAAAACAACAGTATTAAATATTTTAGGTGGAATGGACTTTGCCGATGAAGGCGAAGTTATTATTGACGGGACAAATATTGTTGGATTCAAAGATAAACAGTTGACTGAATACCGACGAAATGACGTTGGATTTATCTTCCAAAATTATAACTTGATCCCCAATTTAACGGCTAAAGAAAATGTCGAGTTGGCAGCAGAAATTTCCCCCAATGCGCTAGATGCAACAGAAATACTGATCAGCGTTGGTTTGGAAGACCGAATGGATAATTTCCCTGCCCAGTTGTCTGGTGGCGAACAGCAACGAGTAGCTATTGCTCGCGCATTAGCAAAACAGCCGAAATTATTGCTCTGTGATGAGCCCACCGGTGCGTTGGATTATGAAACCGGAAAAAAAGTACTCGATCTATTAAATCGTTCTATAGAAGAATACGGAGCAACCGTCGTTGTTATTACACATAACCGTGCCATTGCACCGATGGCGAATCGTGTGATCGATATCAATAACGCTAAAGTCAGAAAAGTTACGTTGAATGATCATCCACAGCCAGTAGAATCGATCGAATGGTAAACCGGATGCGAAATGAGGGTGTGTAATGAACAAAAGAGCATTATGGAAAGATACATTCAGAGAAATTGGGCGAAGTAAGACGCGTTTTTTATCTATCTTTGCTATTATTTTAATAGGGGTCGCATTTTTTGCTGGATTGAGTGCTACCGGACCGGTAATGATTCATACAGCCGATTCTTATTATGATGAGCAAAATCTAAGCGATCTACATGTATTTTCTACGATGGGATTAGTAGATGAAGACATGGAACTCTTGAATTCGGTAGATGATGCCGAAGTAAAGTATTTATATAGTCAGGATGTCATTTTTGGGGAATCGGGATTAACATCAAAAGGTTTCGGCTGGGATCAGGAGAAACATTCAATCAATGACTTCAAAATTATTGAAGGACGTTTGCCTGAAGAAACGAATGAAATTGCTATCGATCAAACGAATAATTATGCTGATGAGTATACAATAGGTGATACGATTCAGATAAATGAAGAAAATTCTGAAAATCGTGAGGATACATTTAAAGAGCATACGTTTGAAGTCGTTGGTTTCTTGAATAGTCCCTTATATATCGAACGGATA
>NZ_JAWOBT010000122.1:0-6935 GCF_046484155.1 Alkalibacterium sp. | reverse complement strand
ATGAACAATAAAGGAGAAAATTCATGAAGAAGAAAGGTAATATCCTACTGTCAGTTGCTGTGGCACTTTTAGCCCTCGCAATCATCCTTTGGGTTTCCGGTCGAGATACGGATCCGCAAACCACTTCAGAAGAAACAACTGAAGTGACCGTCATGATTTATGCGAATGATGAAGAATTGGCGAATGATACACTTAACGTGAGCGCCGACACAACTTTAATGGAAATCATGGAAGAAAATTATGAGCTGACTGTTTCTGACGAGGGCTTTATTGAAGCCATCGAAGGCGTCGAGCAAAGCATTGAAGACAATGAGTCTTGGTTCTGGGTCTTTGAAGCCAATGAAGAAATGGTCACTGAATCAGCCGAAGACTTTATTCCTGAAGATGGCGATACCATTCTCTGGGAACTGATGGCCTTTTAGATAGTTGATAATAATATAAAATACCCGGTAAATCAGTTTTCAAACTGATTTACCGGGTATTTTTTTATTATTATTGACCTAGTCGGTAAGTTCAGCTATCATCTCGCTCTGACATGCTTTACTCATCTTGACTTCGACACTTTCAAAAGCGAGTGGGATTCGTAACTACCGAACAGCCCCTCATTCGGTAGTTACCGCAGCACGTTTATCCCCTAAGTGTCGAACTTGCTCCAACTTCGGTAGTTTCAGAATGATCAGTCGCTCGTAACTACCGAACAGCCCCTCCTTCGGTAATTACCACAACTCGTTTATTCCCTAAGTGTCGAACTTGCTCCAACTTCGGTAGTTTCAGAATAATCAGTCGCCCGTAACTACCGAACAGCCCCTCATTCGGTAGTTACCGCAGCACGTTTATTCCCTAAGTGTCGAACCTGCTCCTGATTTCAATGCAAAAAAAGAAGAACCATGAATCATAGAGCATTCAGGGCCCTTACTGGTTCTTGTCAATCATTTCTTTTTTGAAAAATGCTGTAATTTGCTTCATTGTGGGCACTCTTACGAGATGATTTTCATCTTCTTCGATAAAAGTTATATTGGCTTCAGGGTTTTCCTTTACAAATTCCACGACATGGTCATACGGAACGACCAGGTCATGGATCCCGTGCCAGAAAAGTAACGGTCTCTCCCCTAAGGTATCCGGATGCTGAGACAAATCATACTTGGGTACCCAAGCTAACAACGATTCATAATCCTCCGGGAAAAAGCGGTCCAGCTTGGCGGCATGTTCCAATAAGCGTGTCCGATAGTTTACTAGCTGGGGCGACCCCATCACACAGGCCGCTGCTTGTATCTCGGGATGATGCGTGAGTAACGCACAGGTTGTGATGCCGCCCATCGATACGCCGCCCACTGCGATGCGGTCATCAACGACACCCAATTTTTTGAAATGATTCACAATGTAACCAAACTCAAATAAATTGGTTTGAATGCTTTGCCAAAAAGTCAGGGATGGAATTTTAATGATCGGCTGATAACGGTCTCCATGATTCGCGGCATCCGGCAGCAAGACGCGGAAGCCCGCTTCAGCCAACAAACGTCCTTGAGTCAGGACGAGTTCTTTCGCTGACTGCCACCCATGGTAATACACGATCAGAGGCAGCACATCGTTTCTTCTTCGTTCTTCTACAACTTCCAGCAACGGAATTGTCCCTAATGTTCGTTGACGTATCGTTAACTTCACATTTATCACCTCTTCAAATCGTCTGTTTTATTTCTGGTTCTGAAAATAATAACGCCACTTATCAGAAAGGGATTCGTTGTCGGAGAACAAATCGGGATTTGCCTGGAGTAGCTCGGTCAACAACTCTGCCGTTTTTTCGGCATCGACCACACGGACAGTGGCATCTCCAAATGTGCCTTTTTTCATCGCCCCTTCTTCCAGTAAGATCTCTTCGACTTTCCAGAAATGATCAGACCAAGACAGACCCTGATGGCGGCGAGACGGGACATGGACCTTTTCTCCTGAATTCAGGACGCTGTAAAGGTCTTCGCGTGTATCCGTCATTCGTCCAGGGATGTCCATCCATTCTTCTATGCCATGTATGAATGTGTTTTTTGTCAAATCGACGCCGATCAAGAGAATATCAGCTTGTCTGTCGACGAGTTTCCCCCAGACAGAATCTCTGGCACAGGACGTATCATATTTATACTCTCCTTCGGTAAACGTCTGCGCATCCAAGCCTAAAGCGGCAACTGAGTGGGTCGGGTGCTCGGAGCGGACGACATTTTCTCGCTGTCTGAATTTCTCTGTCAGGATGCCCACATTTGAAGGCGAATTTTTCACATCGAACACCGGGTTATCCTTATCTATATATTCCCAGGTGTGCGTGGGTAAAACCAGCAGTCCGTCTTTCATAAAAGTACTCAGACTGTCTAATACCGCATCTGGTCCGCCAGCCACTTTGCCGATGCTTTTATAGGAAGAGTGAACAAGTAAGGTTCCTGCGGGATCTAGCTTCAATTTTTTCAGATCATTTAGTAACGATTCTTTAGTATGCATCATTTCTCCTCTTTCTCTGTTTTCTATAATACTGATTAAACAGGATAGGCCTGTAAAAAGCAACCAGCCTACGGTAATTTTTTAATTCAGTTATTTTTTGCAACAAAAAGCCGGCGAGTAAAATCTCTAAAGATTCAACTCGCCGGCTTTAAATGATAGCTGATTTTTATTAGTTCAAGATTCGAACAGTGACCTGACGTCTTCCCCATTGCAAGGCTTCAGCCACAGTTTTGAAATGAATATCGATAATGTTTCCATTGATCGCGCTGCCTGTATCTCCGGCAGTATAAACGCCCATGCCTTCAACTTCGACCATCGAGCCCAGTGGAATAACAGAAGGATCTACCGCAATGACACGTGGGTTCACGCGTAAGTCAATGCCCAAATACGTATGTGAACTTAATCCAGGTTGTTTGGTTGAATAGCCTGTCGCTTCTACTTGCAATGTTCTTCCAGAAGTTTGCGCAGGTTTAGATTCTTCTTTAACAGCGGGTTTGCTCTCAACTTTTTTAGAAGCTGACGTTTCAGTTTCGCTGGCAGCCGATTTAGCTACGACGGGTTTCGTATTCACTTGTTTTCCAGATGAAGATGTTGCTACTTCCTGTTCGCTTTTAGCTTCTGCAGCTTCTCTTGCCAGACGACGAGCATCTTCAATGCGTGATACTTCTGCGGCTTCTCTTTCTACAAGTGAAGACAATTCAGCTTCATTTTCCTGTATCAAGACTTGTAAGGAACTCACTTTGCTATCAAGCGCTTTTTTCTGAATAACAGCTTCTTCTTGTTGTGCTTCTATTTCTAATCGCGTGTCCACTAATTTTTCATTTAAATCAATGAGTTTTTGTCCTTCTTCTTCAGCTAGTTCGATCTGTTGATTCCCGGCATCTGTCAATCGCATGATAACGAGTGCACGGTTGAACAAATCAGAAATGCTTTCAGATTCCAAAACGGTCAAAACGATATTTTGCGAGACTTCATTGACTTGCAATGACTGCAGTCGATCACTTGCTTGTTCTAATCTCGCTTTAACCACTTCTTCTTGTTCAGCTATTTCTACTTTTGTTTCCTCTATCGCAGCTTCTTTTGCGCTAACGTTCTCTTCAAGCGTAATTAATGCGTCGTTTAATGTGTTTGTTTCCTCTATAACAGTACCTACTTCTTTTCGAAGTGACTGTATTTCCTGTGTTGTTTGCTTTTGTTGATCTTTGATGTTATTTAAAGAATCGGCGGATACAGGTTGAGAATAATTAAAATGTAAAAAAGCTAAACCAATCACTGCAAGGCTCATTATATTTTTTTTCATGATTTATATGGTCAATCCTTTCTAAATTTAGAGTTTATGTATAAAATCTATTTTCAATGCTTGGTTATTATACCGAAAAAAGCTTTAATGTAAATTTCAATTGGCTTACAATTTATTACAGAAAATCAAAAAAACAGATGGTTTTATGTATAAAAAAGACGATTTATGTATAACACGTAATAGTGACAGCGCTTACTTCTCCTTTGTAATATTATTGTAAAGAAGCGTACATGTTTAGACTTTATGCGGTTCAATATAGTATGATTAAATAGTAGCTGCCTTTTCAACAGTGAAAGTTATAAATATAGGAGTGAACTATGATGGCAAGAGATCGTTTTGGATTATTAGATGTGGGTTCGAATACTATACGACTCGTTATCTTTGAGATGGATGATTATCAAGGCATAACAGAACTACAAAACATAAAAACACCTGCTCGTCTTGTACAGTACTTAGACAATGAAAATAAAATGTCTGAAGAAGGCATTAACGTCTTAATTACAGTATTAAAAAGCTTCACCAAAATAGCTGAACGCTATAACATTAAAGAACTCATTTCCATAGCTACAGCTGCGATTAGACAATCGACAAATAGAGATGTTATTCTGGCGCGCGTAAAAAAAGAAATGGATTTAGATTTAACTGTTTTAACAGAACAGAAAGAAGCTTATTTTGGGAATTACGCCGTAAGATATACGATGGATATCCCCGATGGCGTAAGCATCGATATCGGCGGAGGTAGTACAGAAGTGACCTACTTCAAAAACAAAAAAATCAAAGAAGCCCACAGTTTCCCATTTGGGACAGTTTCCTTGCAGAAACAATTCTTTGATGAAAAAGAACATAATGATAAAAAAGCTATAAAAAAAGCACGCAAATGGGTCAATGAACAATTAAGGACACTCGACTGGCTCGAAGATCTTTCCGTCCCGTTAGTGGCGATCGGCGGATCGGCACGTAACTATGCCGAAATCTATCAGCGTCAAACAGATTATCCGATTGCGGGTATTCACGAATATCAGATGTCAAAAAAAGATTTGGACAAAACCTTCGATCTACTTGAAGAAAGTTCAATGGATGAATTGGCAGACTTAGATGGTTTAAGCGAGGACCGTCGAGATATTATCATTCCTGCGGGGATCGTCTTCACGGAGCTCCTCAATGTGATGCAATCGAAAACATTGGCTATAAGTAACCGTGGCTTGCGTGAAGGCATCATTTATGAACATCTCAATCAGGAATATGACGATGCCTATGATCTGTTTGGCATCAAACGGCAGACCGTCCAGCGATTATTCAAGCAATATGATATCCGTCCCATCAGTGCTCACCAGCGGATCGTTTTAGCTGACCGTCTGCTTGAATTGATCAAAGATAAAGGAATACTCGATCTTAAAGATGAACACCTTTATCTTCTTCATTACGGAGCCACGCTTTATTATTTAGGCAGTTATATTGAAGCTGATTCGGAATCGCAGCATACGTTTTACATTATTTCGAACACTAATCTTCATGGCTTTGATCACAGTGACCGTGTCCGTTTAGCCTTACTGGCGAGTTACAAAAACCGATCGCTCTATAAGCAGTACACGCAAAACTTTAAAGACTGGTACGATAAGAAGGAACTGGATATCTTACTTTATCTGGGGAGTGTCATTAAATTTGCAGAAGCTTTGAGCGATTCTCATGTCAATTTTGTGCATGACATAGACCTCATTGAAACAGATGAAGATAATTATGAATTGCGCGTGACATACAGCGGTGAAGCCATTGCTGAAGAGTACCGTGCCAACAGACATAAAAACCATATGGAACGTGTTTTAGGCAAATCACTTTCCATCACTTTTCAGAAAGAAATAGACGAATCGACCCAAACGGAGGTATAAAAATGCAGGATCAGGATATTTTACTGGAAAACCCAAAATACTATCAGAATAGAGAATTGTCATGGCTTGATTTTAATGCCCGCGTGATTGAAGAAGCAGACGATTCCTCTAATCCGCTCCTGGAACAGTTGACGTTTCTGGCTATCGGCAGTTCCAATTTGGATGAATTTTATAAAGTGCGTGTGGCCGGACTACAAGATCAACTGAAAATGGGCGTGAGTGAACCAGACTCGAAAAAACAGTGGTCACCCAAAAAACAGTTACGGGAAATCAATGATAAAAATCAGGAAATAGTCAGGCGCCATTATTCTCTTTTCGAGAAAAAGAAAAAGGAACTGGAAACTCATTCTGTTCATTTCGCTACGATCAATGAGTTATCAGCAGCCGACAAGGAACGAGCCAGAGATATTTTTAAATTTGAGATCGAACCAGCGCTCACACCTTATGGTATCGATGCTTACCGTCCCTTTCCTCACTTAAACGACGGAGTCCTGCATCTGTTTGTTCGTCTCGAAAAATCGGGGAGCCCTTTTATTGCCATTGTTCCGATCCCCCAACGACTAAGTCGGCTTTTTTCAATAGAAAGTAAGGGGGAAATTCAGCTTCTCTTTTCAGAGGATATCATTTACTCCTTCCTGTCAGAATTATTTAAGGGTCATACAGTGACCTACTCGTTTGCATTTCGCATCACGCGTAATGCAGATCTGGAAATTCAGGAAGAAGGTGCCGAAGACTTGCTCTCAGTCATCGAAGATTACCTGCAAAAAAGAAAAAATGGTATGGCTGTCAGGTTGGAAGTCGATACGCGCAAAACGAGTCAATCGGTCGAAACAGACATTACTTATTTAAAAAAAGCACTGTCTATCAGCCAACACGACGTTTATTATATTGATGGCCCTCTTGACTTGACGTGTTTAAATGAAGCCGTGGATATACTTAAAGCGGCCGGCATTGATCTTTCGTTCAAGAAATACACACCTTTTTATCCTGAGCTCTTTACCAAACGATCCGTTTATACCTTAGCTAAGCGACAAGACCTGTTCTTTCATCATCCCTTCGATTCGTTTCAACCGATTATTCAGTTTATAGAACAAGCTGTGGATGATGACCGTACGGTTGCCATCAAACAAACGCTTTACCGAGTCAGTCACGACTCTCCTTTAGTGCAATCGCTCGAAAAAGCGGCAAAGCAGGGCATCCAGGTCACTGTTTTAGTCGAACTGAAAGCCCGATTTGATGAAGCGAACAATGTACACTGGGCCAGAAAA
>NZ_JAWOBT010000013.1:0-8927 GCF_046484155.1 Alkalibacterium sp. | reverse complement strand
TATCCGCCGAGCCGTAGACACATCTGTTTTTTCAGCCATATTCATTCACTCCTTACTGTAATAAGTATCTTTGTTCACTTCGATCGCATTTCCCTGATCAAGCTCCGTTGCCCCTCAGATTTACCAGCTCGCTTTTTTCACACCAGGAATTTTACCTTCATGTGCCAATTTACGGAAGTTGATACGGGACATACCAAATTTACGCATATACCCTCTAGGTCTTCCATCAATTTTGTCACGATTTTGCAAGCGTGTAGGCGAAGCATCTTTCGGTAATTTTGCCAATGCGTCATAATCTTTGTTTTCTTTTAATTCTTTACGCAATTCAGCATATTTTTCTACAGTTCTTTCCTGACGTTTCAATTTTTCGATTTTACTCTTTTTAGCCAAAAGTAACACTCCCTCTATTTTTTAAAAAACACTAACATTTCCCACTACAAAAACAAACCTACAGTCTCTCTCTATTTATCTACACTTTTTTCCCATTGTAATAACCATCTTTTGAAATACGATGACTCATACGGTATTCACCCGAAGAGGCCTCGAATGAGAGTCCACCAAGCATATCCAAACCTTTATGTGCGCGTCTTTTTCTTTGTTTCGCTTTCGATGTTCTTCTTTTGGGTACCGCCATAATAACTGCTCCTTCATTTCATCTTCTAAATCGTAATGATTACGTTTTGTAATTCTACTACATGTATTCCATAAATTCAAGTAATAAATCGTATATTTTCAATTACTTCAAATAAGTGCCTAGATTCCATCCGTTTTTTTGGGAAGCTGCCCGCTTATTTTTTCAGTTTATTCTCGAAACACAAAAAAGCACCAGCTTTTGGCTGATACTTTGATTTAATATTTTGAATAGATTCTTTTGATTTGATCAAACTATTTCACCATACAAAGAGTTTCGATCACTAGTATAACTGAACCACATTTCCCTAATCTAACTTTGGCATTTTTACTTGATTGCATATTTTCTAAGGTTATCTTGAATAGCTGCTAAATATGCTCTTCCTTCAACAACCTGATCGTTATTTATTTCGATGTTCGAGCCGTCTTTAGGTAAAGCTTTTTCTGAAATTGCTTCATACTCGTCCGTAGTCAATTCACGACGTGTGTTTAACAGTGATTCATTATTTTCTTTATTTATATAGTGTTTATAATCAGCTTGAACGACGCCACTGAAGAATTCGCCGACGGCCCCTGAGCCATAACTGAACAGACCGATACGTGATCCTTCTTTTAATTCCGGTCCTTGTTCAAGTAAGGACAACAGACTGAGATAGAGCGCACCCGTATAGACGTTACCTACCTGTTTGTTGTACACGATACTATTCTGATAATGACTCATCAGACGTTCTGCATCCTCTTCGTTCGCTTCTTCTGTCAAAGTTAAAATTGCTTTTTTAGCCATCTTCGTATAAGGCAAGTGGAAGCACAACGCTTCAAAGTCTTTTAAATCACGTTGTGTTTTTTCTTTATACACACCCCAGACAGCTTTAAGAAAAGAAAGATAGGATTCATTGGAATATTTGCCATCAACAAAGGCAAAGTCTGAATACAGGGGTCTCCAGAAATCCGAAATGTCTTTAGTCAAAGCAGCGCTGTCGTTGTCTAAGGCAAATATGTGTGGATCACTTGAAAGGACCATCGCCACAGCTCCAGCACCTTGTGTCGGTTCTCCGGTTGTATTTAAACCGTATTTTGCAATGTCTGCGCCTATTACTAACACTTTACTGTCAGGATTTAAAGCAATGTGGCCCATGGCCATTTTTATTCCCGCCGTCGCACCGTAACACGCTTGTTTAAGCTCAAACGAACAGGCATTTTCTTGTATGCCTGTTAAATGGTGGACCCATACTGCTCCAGATTTTGAATGGTCGACACCGGACTCTGTTCCGAATAAAACCAAATCGATTTTCTCTCTGTCTTCACCATCTAATATGGATAATGCTGCATTAGCACCCATACTTACAGCATCTTCATGAAGAGGCGCGACGGCCATTTTTTCTTGTCCAATACCTATCGTGTATTTTGCTGGATCGACACCTCTAATTTCAGCCAATTTTTCCATATCTACATATTGATCAGGCGTGTAAAAACCGATCTTGTCTATCCCGATATTCAATCACTTATCCTCCTAAATACAACTCTCACTTACTCATTCTTATACAGTATACCCAAGCTTCTTTAAAAAAGAATTAAGAAATGATTTAATCTTTCATTTTTATGATTAATTTTCCTCGAACATGTCCATCTTCACTATTTTTATGTGCGTCTTGTACAGCCGCTTCCGAAAATGGATATACTTCTGAAATAATCGGTTTCAACTTTTCTTCCACCAACCATTCATGAAGCTGTTCGAGCGCTTCTTTTGTCGGCTTCATCGAGAAATAATGCGCATCATAAATCTTTGTATCAACTAATTCACTCGGATCTCCGGCAATAGACAGAAGTCTGCCTTTATTTTTAATCAGCGACAAACTTTTTTCCAAGACCTTTCCCCCAATTGTATTGAAGACCAAGTCGATATCTTCTAATACCTCTTCAAACGCTTCCTCTTCATAGTTGACTGGTCGATCAACGCCAAGCGATTCAAGCAGCTCCTGATTGCTCCCGCTTGCCGTGGAAGCAACCCAGGCTCCCTGGACCTTAGCTATTTGAACAGCGAGCGTCCCGACGCCACCTGAGCCAGCATGAATCAGCACCCTTTGTCCGCTCTTTACTTGTCCTCGTGTGACGATCGCTTCATACGCCGTTTGTCCGGTCAAGGGAATCGCTGCAGCCTCTTCAAATGGAATAGTCTCGCTTAGCTTGACCGTTCTGTCTGGACGGACCGAAACGACTTCTGCATACGTTTTGGTCCCGTTAGCCATCACTCGGTCTCCAATTTCGAATCCTTTGACGTCTGCTCCCACTTCGATCACTCTTCCGGCAACGTCATTACCGACGATCATCGGTAAGCTGCCGCCAAATGAGCCTTTCCGCCGTTTTATATCGATCGGATTGACACTCGTGGCGTATACTTCAACAAGCAGGCGATCTGGTTTTAATTTTGGTTTGTCCACTTCTTTCAACTTTAATTGTTCCGCTCCACCAAATGCTTCTATAATAATAGCTTTCATTTTTGGCACACTCCTTTAGCATGATCTTCTCCATGATTTTATCACAACAGGCTTAAACCGGATGTTGATTCGCACAGATTGTTGTCCAAAGAACCACTCGTGCTGTCATATGACTTGTTTTACTGATAGTTAACGAACTGGCTAATGAACTCGATTTGTTCAAACTAAAAAAGCTGAATTTTAAAACAAGTTTAACTTATTTCAAGATTCAGCTTATGAAAGATCAGAATGTTGAATAATCTACCCTTTGGATACTTCGATCAGATTCGATTGACAGAAACAATCTATCTATTCCGTCTGTGAAAATGATTTTAAAATTTTGATTACTTCCTGGTCTTCCACTTGTGGAAAATGACTATAGTAGGCTCCGACCGCACCAAGAAAAACTTCTGGAACATCTATCGCCACAACCTGATCAACTAAATCCAGCAACTCATGATACGTATCTTCAGGTATTACAGGTACGGCTACAATGATTTCCTTGGCTCCTTGTTTCTTAACAGCCTCAATCGCCGCTTTCATCGTTAAGCCCGTCGCGATACCGTCATCTACTAAAACAACGGTTTTATCTTTGAGTGGCTGCTGAGAAAGCACCTGTGAATATTTATTTCGGCGGCTTTCCATCGCTTGACGCAGACCAACAATTTCATTGTCTATCCACTCCGGATCTAATCGGTCGGTGACTGATCTGTTCAAAATGGGTTCCCCATGTTCCGAAACTGCGCCAACAGCATACTCCGAATGAAAAGGATGACCAATTTTTTTCGACATGATCATGTCGAAGGGTAGGTGATGTTTCTCTGCGATTTCTATACCTAGAGGAATGCCTCCCCGCGGCAAAGCCAGAACAACAGCATTATCAGCATCTGTTATTTGAAGTGCTGAGGCCAATTGCTTTCCTGCATCTATCCGATCATAAAATCTCATCATTATCCCTCCCAGAACAATTAACTAACCAACATTTTCTACCAACTGTTTTTCCTTTAAAGTTTGTATTTAGTATAACATGAATAAAAAATTCCTAATATTAGAATGATTTGTTCGCTTTTCAATCATTTTTTTAAAGAAAAATCATATTTAACTGAACCTTCGATCTGCAAAGTACACGGATTGAATTACTATTAATTTATAAGTTTCGAGTGATTCTAATATAAAAACCCAAGTGTTTGCTCTATAATATGAAGAGATAGTGTTAATACTTAATTACCAAGGAGGAAGTAAAATGTCATTTATAAAAGGTACATTAATTGGAGCTGCTTTAGGTTTATTGTTCGCGCCTAAGAGCGGTAAAGAAACGCGTGAAGATTTACGTAGAAGAATGGACGATTCAAAAAGAACAGCAGGTGACTATGCAGACAAAGCGAAAGTGAAATCTAATGAAATGTCACAAACAGCTGAAACTGCAACAGAAAATATCAAGCTGACAATAAGTAAAACAGCTAAAGATTTACGTGAACAGCTGCATCATGCTTCAGAAGAAATCAAAGATGAAGCACGCACGTTGAAAGAAGAAGTCAAAGATACAACTGAAGATGCCTATGAGGATGTGTCCATAGAAGTTGAAGATGCTTCTGAAAAAATCCGCAAAAACGATGATACGGCTGATTCAAACGATAAAGTTTAATTAATTTTGACCTCTCGAAGAATGATTCGGGGGTCTTTTTTTCTGAAAAAATTAAACTTTTACAGATATATCTCATTCAGTTATTATACGAATCTTAGGTATCTCTAATTAGAGATACTAAAACTCTGAATTAAAGGGAGAGGATATCAATGGAAAAAATCAAATTATCTATCATCTATTACAGTTCAACCGGAACAAATTACCAATTAGCGCAGTGGGCCAAAGAAGAAGCGGAAGTAAACGGCGCGGAAGTTCGCTTGCGTAAAGTAAAAGAACTGGCTCCAGCATTTGCGATCGAAAAAAACCCAGCTTGGAAAAGACATTACGACGCAACCCAAGACGTTGAAGAGGCCTCTTCGGATGATATTATCTGGGCAGACGCTCTACTCTTTAGCTCACCCTCTCGCTTTGGTACCATGCCTTCTCAAATGAAACAATTCCTGGATCTACAAGGTGGCTTATGGGCTAATGGTAAAATAGTCAATAAAGTCGTGAGTGCGATGACTTCTGCTCAAAACCCACATGGCGGACAAGAAGCGACACTTTTATCATTTTACACATCAATGATGCATTGGGGCACGATCATTGTAACGCCCGGATATACAGATCCGGTATTGTATGGTGCCGGCGGAAATCCTTACGGTACATCTGTGTCGGTTAGCCAAGACGGCAAAATGCAAGAAGACGTTGAAGGCGCAGTGAGACATCAGGTCACCCGTACACTGGACGTGGCTGCTCGCATTGTAAACGGGGAAAATTGATTTTTCATAAAGGATTGATCATATTATCTATGTAAATAAAAAACACATTCGCCATTAATACGTCATGTCGACGATATGATGGCGAATATGTTTTTTATAATGATGGATACAAACCTGTGTCTATGTTATTAACTCTTTTCCCAATCGGTCAATGGTCAGTTGCATCGAGACCACAAATTTTTCATTCTGCTGAATATCAAAAATAGTCCAGGCCTGTTTATAAGCATTTAAGGCATCTTCTTTTTGCTCTAATTTTTCCAGACAATACCCTTTATAATATAAAAAATCACCTAAGAGAAATAACGTCTTCTGTTCCACCACCAAATCGAGCCCTTGAAAAACCTTACTCAAGCACTCACTGTACTTTTCTTGTCGTGCAAGACAAATCGAATAATTCAACAAAAGCTTGGCTTTTTTCTCATGGTTCATCCATTCAGAAAACATGTCGAAGCCTTTGTGATAATACTCTTCTGCTCGGTCATATTCTTCTTTTTTCGAGTACTGATTACCGATGCTATCAATAACTTCAACGCGCAATTCCCCGTTTTTCATTTCTTTTTCCAGACGAATCAAGTAGTTTAATGCTTTATCATTGTCCCCATCACGATAATCAAACAACAGACCTTTGACCCACTCAAAGAACAACCGGTCCTCTCCAATAGCTTCCTGGATGAGTTTTTCGTTTGATCCAATGAGATAAGAAACGGAATCGTATTCTCTTCGTTCCAAATGTTGCCGCACTAACTTACTTAATTGCATGGTTTTAGAATACCGACTCTCAATTGAATCTTCCCCGTAAAAATAATGCAGTGAAACTTCTAGTCTTTCAGCTAATTTTTCCATTAATTCTCTGCTAGGTCTCACTTTTTTCTTTTCAATCCGACTGATCATCGCTTGCGTGCAAATACCATCCGAAAGATCAGATTGAGTCATTTTCAGTTCTCTTCTTCTATTCTTTATCTTCTCCCCAATTTTCATTCTCAAAGCCCTCTCATTATATTACCATTATAATATTAGTTATATTAAATCATTATACATAAGTGTGAAGCTTATTTCTACAACTTTAAGAACTAAAACTGCCTTTACTATTATTTATAAATAAAAGACTAAAGATTATGATCTTTAGTCTTTTATTAGTTTTATTATAATTTTTTAATATATCTATATCGTAACAGGTGCTTCATCTCGATTTTTTACCGTCTTAAAATATAGGACACATACCATAAAGATAGAACGGACTACCTTTATGGTATCAAATGTATTTTTTAGATTTTTTTGATGATGAGAGGGGCAGCCAGACGGTAAAGCGAGTGCCTTTTCCAACTTCACTTTTTACCTCGATACGTCCATCATTGTTTTCAACCAGCCATTTCACGATCGACAGGCCGAGTCCCGTCCCTCCGACATTACGGCTTCTTCCTTTGTCGACACGATAGAAGCGTTCGAATATTCTACTCACTTGATCTTTTGGTATGCCAATTCCCGAGTCAATGATGGATAACTTCAACTCGTCATCGAGCGTATCGATATCGATCGTCACTTTCCCTTTTTCTGGCGTGTAAGAAACCGCATTGCCAACTAGATTGATGATCATCTGTTTTAGATGATCGGGATTCATTTCTATTTCAACGTTTTCGCTATCATTTATATTGATATGAATTTGTTTCATATCGATTTTTTGGCTTAGGATTTTGATGACTTCATCCACGGTGTCTTTTACACGGATCTTTTCTTTTATCCCACTAACTTTTCTTTGTTCTAGTTTGGACAATTGCAAGATATCATTGACCATGGCGTCTAACCGACTGGATTCTTTATAAATGATCTCCAGGAATTCCACCAATACATCTTCATCGTATAAAGCGCCGTCCAGCAAGGTCTCACTGAAGCCCTTAACGGCAGTGATCGGCGTACGTAATTCATGTGACACATTAGCCACAAAATCGGTACGAACCTTTTCCA
Organism: Alkalibacterium sp.; assembly: GCF_046484155.1. Classification (GTDB taxonomy): domain Bacteria; phylum Bacillota; class Bacilli; order Lactobacillales; family Carnobacteriaceae_A; genus Alkalibacterium. The sequence continues at coordinate 1,455 of NZ_JAWOBT010000013.1, read as the reverse complement.
GTCTTCTGATCTCAGTAATATCATACAGCAGAACGATAAAATTCAGCGTTTCCAAGGATTCATTGGAAATGGGCACAACATGGACATCCACTATTTTCTCTTCCGGATAATAAATTTGAATTTCTTCATTTTGAACAACATGGTTATCATAGGCCTTTTCAATTATGGCAATCAATTCAGAACTGTGCAGACTTTCGTAAAACGGCTTCCCTTGTTTGCTGTTCAAGTCTTCTCCAAGTATTTCATTCATTATTGGATTGACCATGTTGATGGTTTTATCTCTTTCGACCACCATGACACCAATAACCAGATGATTCACGAGCTCTTTCAATTTCAATTCATTTTCTTTTATTTCTCCCATTTGATTGTATAAATTTACTGCTAGATTATTTATGGAGTCACCCAACTCATCAATTTCCTTGTATGAACCCGGTCGATATCTGACCGAATAGTCCTGAAAAGACAGGACATTAGCTATATTTTTAATGTTTTCAATGGGGGCCGTTATTTTTTCCGCCCAATAACGTATGAACAAGACAGCAACAAAAATAGACAGCACAATGAACACTAATAAGGTGGTCATTAATTCATCCGTTACACCGATCACCTCTTCAGCACTCTTAGACAGTCTGATAAAGCCGGCAAGCGTGCCTTCATCCGTACGAATGGGGGCGGCACTGTAGTAAAGAACATCTCCCGTACTTTCGCTGATGCGATAATACGTTCCGATTTCCTGCCCTTCAATGATCTGCTCTATTTCTGGTCTATCCAGATGGTTATCAATTGTATCCAAGGAGGCATGCGAATCATATAAAACCTCTCCCGTTAAACCGATGAAGGTTATTCTCTCATTGATGACCTCAGATGCAGAAGCCAGCTGAGTGATAAGTCTGTCTCTATTTTCAACGGTTGTCATTTCGCTCTCTAGTTGACTTTCCAGTGTCACCAATTGAACATTCAGCGCTTCTGCCTGTTGATCGATGGCTTGCCTTTCAATGACGGAGGACATCATATACACAAAAAGAATGGAAAAAGATAGGAGAATGAGTGTAAAGATAATGATCATTCTCGATTGGATCTTTTTCATTTAGGTACCTCTAATTTGTAACCAAATCCCCTAGCAGTCTTGATGTAGTAAGGTTTTTTGGGATTTTCTTCGATCTTGTCTCTCAAGTGGCTGATGTGCACATCGACGATCCGTGTTTCTCCGGAAAAGTCATAGTCCCATATAGCAAGTAAGAGCTGTTCGCGACTCAAGATCCGGTTTTTATTTTCCGCTAAATAAACCAACAATTCAAACTCCTTGGGTGTAAACTCCACTTTTTTCTCTTTCACATATACTTCGAATTTTTCAGGATAGATGACGATATCATCGAATTTAATGATCTTTTCAGTTGTTTCGGATAATTCTTCAGGTTTGCTGTTTTTCTCGACTCTGCGTATGATAGCTTTGAT
>NZ_JAWOBT010000072.1:0-5855 GCF_046484155.1 Alkalibacterium sp. | reverse complement strand
CTCACCGGTTTCGGGGTCATATTCCTCGGCAGGGTATTAAGATATAGATGGGATAGGTTCTTTGACAATGAAACCTTTAGCTAAAGATAAATCGAATTCTTCAGTTGTCATGTTGGTTGGCCTCTTATTTAAAATAGGGAATACAGGACTCGAACCTGTATGACTGAGCAGGGAGGTTACCGTTTGGTTTTACCCAATAGGATAATAAGCCTCTCAGATGTCTTACCGATTGCATCAATTCCCTTTGAACACCCGCCACCACGTGACGGGTGTTATTCTGTTTGTCTCCTCTGTTACTGGCTCATTGTTTCTGATGGAACAGACTCTTTTTCCCTTAAATCTTTTAGTGTGCTATTTAATTCTCGTACTTGTCCACCGACGTTTTTTGTGCCGGCATATGATTCGATCAAACCGGTGAGGTCTAAACCGACAGCGTCTTTGAAGGCTTCTTGTGATGAGGCCAGTGTGTTCAAGGCGGTATTGGTTAGAGCTGATGCACCTTGGCCGTTGCCACTGTCGACGATGGTTATTTTGTCGATATTACCCAGTGGTTCAGACACGGCCCGGATCATTTCAGGATATGCTTCGATCATCAAGGTAGCGATGGCTTCTTGTCCGTATTCTTTTAAGGCTTTAGCCAGAGCAGTTTTGCTTTCAGCTTCAGCTTTACCGATTTCACGGATACTTTCAGCTTTCGCCTTACCGTTCAGTTCAATTTCTTTCGCACGCGCTTCAGATTCAGCGATGGCTTTTGATTTATTCGCTTCGGATTCTTGTTCGATGGCATAACGCTCGGCGTCAGCTTTCTTACGAACAGAGGCGTCGTATTCACGTTCTTTCCTGATGGTTTCTTTCTCTTGTAATTCAATTTGTTTTTCCCGCTCGATGATTTGAGAGTTCCCTTGTTCGATGATGACTTGCTTTTTGAGTTTGGCTTTCTCTAACTCATAGGCACTTTCAGCTTGTGCTGTGGCGACATTTTCTTGTCGTTTGTATTCTGCAACACGTAAGCTCTTTTCTTTTTCGGATTCGGCTGTTTCTGTTTGACGTTGTAATTCAGCCTTTTTCGATTGTTGTTCAGCTAAGGCACGTTCAATACGTGTTTCTTTGTCGGCTCTGGCTGACTGAATGTCGGCGTCACGTCTGACTTCGGCGATACGTCCTTGCCCGAGCGAGTCCAAATAGCCGTTTTTATCGGTTACTTCTTTCAGGGTGAAGGAGACGATCGTCAAGCCCATTTTAGCTAGATCGACTGAAGCGACTTTCTGTACATCTTGACTGAATCGATCTCTGTTTTGATAGATCTCTTCAACGGTCAATGAGCCTAAAATCGAACGCAAATGACCCTCTAAGACTTCACGGGCTTCATTTTCTAAGTCTTCGGTGGCTTTGCCGAGGTACTGTTCGGCGGCGGTAGCGATATCTTCGGTGGTTGAGCCGACCTTGATGATAACCGTTCCGTCTGCGGTAACCGGTACGCCTTCTTTGGTGTACACATCAGGTGTACTGACTTTCAATTTAGATGACAACAGGGATAGTTTTTTAGCCGATTGAATGACTGGTAGGACGAATGAGCCACCCCCGCTGACAATTTTCATTTTGTTGTTTGTATGTGGGTCTGTGTAGACGTTTTTGTTCCCGAGTGCCGTTCCACTGATGATGAGTGCGATATCCGGTGAGGCAATGCGGTAACGACTGACCAGTAAAATGATAATGATGAGTGAGATGGTAACGATGCCGATGATTCCAAAAAGAGCTGTATCCATGAATGAGTTCCTGCTTTCATTTTCTATTTTTTGTGTTTGGTGTTCCATGTTGGTTTTTGCTTGTTTGTTGCTTGGATTGCATTGGTATACGGTATGACGTACAAAATAGAATCTTTAACGTCCATGACTAAGATGTTCGTGCCTTGCTCGATAAATGCAATGGGTTCATTACCATTTTCATAAATCTTAGCCATTTTATTGATTTTTGTAAAACCGGTATACACAAGCACTTCTCCCACACCGTCGGCTGTAATCGAAACCGACACCGTACCTTCTTTGCCTTCGAGTTGTCGGATCGATGTGGCGCTTGAATTTTCTGAACGGCTTCGGAAAGGGATAATGACGAAGATATTAAGTAGGACAACGCCGGTCACAACCGTTACGACAATAAATATGAATAGTCCGATTGAGATAGCGGTGTTGCCAGGCATTAGTTCGTTGATCATATAACCAATGAAGACGGCAATCATGAAACTGACGAACAGGTCACTGATATCGAAAAAACCGACAGTGACGATGTCCCGTAGGGGTAACGTAAGTAAGGCCAGGATCAAACAAGTGACGAAAGCGAGTTGCATGTATGTTTGGTTGGATAGAATCACATCAATCAAATTGGGTTCACCCCCTTTCTATTTTTTCATTTCCAAACTGTAATTGCATAACAATCAATTATGACCAGAGGGTTTAAAATTGATTTTTCCGTTTTTTTTTAAGAAGTAGTCAAAGTAAATGTAATCTACTTTTAAAAACCTAATCGGAAATTCAACAATGTTTCGCTGATCTAGTCTTCATTGATGCCAATATAGCGCTTGGTTATTTTCTCGCTGCTGTGACCAAATATTTCCATGAGAGTGGCCACATCTTTGGTTTTCTTATAGTAATGGTAACCCAAACGTCTTCCGCAGCGAGTGCGTGCCGATATCGTCTCTTCCTAGTAGAGTAGCAACCTTTTGAAAAATCTGGTAGACCGTATTGACTTCCAAATGCACACCTTTGTTGCTGAGAAACAAATAATCCTCTGGTTCCAGTTTTTTAGTATCCTCCTGAATCAGATCCTGCAGGCTCCCTAAATATAATATGCGTGTTTTCCCCGTCTTTTGTTCCACGATCCAGAGGTTTTTTGCGGTTAAAATGTTCTTTTTCTATAGTTTGACGATATCTGACATGCGTAATCCGCTGTTAATCCCGATCAAAAACAAAAAAACATCCCGATCAGCGTTCTGATTGCGTCGTAAACAGAATAAAAAGTCGTTTATTTCCTGAGGATTTCGTAAGGGTTGGACGTTGTACGTTTATTTTAAGCGGCTCTCCTTCCACAAAAAAATACATGATTACGTTAGTTATCCTACACAATTAGGTGTTATCGACTCCTAAAGAAAAAGAACCCCTGATTAAAGGTATTCTAGATATACGGTTTTTTGCTGTTCCTTAGCTTGTTAGAGTAAGAATCTAATTTTTAAAGGCTTATTACCTTAAAGATAAAAAGAGACTGTATCAAAAGAAGAAACAGGAATTTGATATATTTTTAAAATTTTCAAATGTAAGTTAAAAACAAATCTTTTTTGTAAATCAAATCTTTTTAATGATACAATAAGTATATATTAAAAAGAGTGTTTATAGCAACACCCAAGAAATTTACAACAATATCATTGATAGTATTAATATCATTAATGTTAATGCCTAAAGTGTATGCTACATTATAAATATAAGAAGAGATTAGGTAAAAACAATACTTATTTACAGTAAGGTTGGGAAGGTAATTACTTTTTACCCGATGCATCAAATACTCCTGAAACGATGTTCTTTAGAACAAGACTATACAACAGGAGTTATTCGGGTTATCTAAGTAGAACTCAAATTACTGATGGTATGTACGTCTGATATGAAAGTTACCTTTACTTGGAGGGAGACGATAGACCGATCCCTACGAAAACATTTATTGATGAAGAGGATGAAAATAACTAAAATCGTTTGATTTTAAGTAAAAGGGAGTATATAAACAAATGAATCAAATAACTAAAAAATTTATTGGCCTTACATTTCTCAGTCTCTCAATTCTGACTGGCTGTGCATCAGAAGAAAGTGCAGAAGTAGAGAGCATTATTGAAGAGCAAGGTGCGTTCAGCTTTGATCTAGGGGATTCTCCTTTATTAACGTTTCAATCTGATGGAATGCAAATAATCAATGCTCATAATATTCCAGGTGATTATCCGTTTCCTTTTGAACCAAACCAGCTATATAAAGAATACGATATAGTACATACAGATGAGACACTTCGTATAGAAGCGGATGACCTAGTCTATGAGCTGGAAATCTTGGGGCCCAGACTTTTCCGTGACAATAAAAATGATTTAGAATTAAGTACACATGTCTATTTGCTAAATGAAGAGGACCAAACGGACTAACTTCAATTTTCTTCTTATAATGTTCATTCTCAATATTATTTTAATACTCATTCAATATGAAACGCGGTCAATAGCTGACTGCGTTTTTTTATTTTACTTTTTTGAAATTTCAAAAACCTAACCTAAAATTCAACAAGGTCTCACTAATCTCGTCTTCATTGATCCCAATATAACGCTTCGTGATTTTCTCACTGCTGTGACCGAATATTTCCATGAGTGTGGCCACGTCTTTCGTTTTCTTATAATAATGGTAACCAAACGTCTTCCGCAGCGTGTGCGTGCCGATATCGTCTCTTCCTAAGAGCTTGGCGACCTTTTGAAACATCTGGTAGACGGTATTCACTTCTAAATGACCCCCTTTGCTGCTGGGGAAGAGATAATCATCTGGATCAGGTTATTCTATAGGTAGAGGTATTAGGGTAAACGTATCAAACTTTCTTGCTATCGTTAGAGGATCATTCCAATTTGACCTTCAGAGAGTAAACGGAGCACCAAATAGTATCACGAGATACTATAATACTCGTGTAGATACATGGAATGTATCTTGGTCAATGGAATACTCAAGAATTATCAAAGAAACAGATTCTGGTGGTACACCAGCAAAAGCTGGTTTTAGAGGTCCGTGGAATGCGACCCCTACAGGTAGTACAACTCTTTATGCCTACATTAATGTTCAAGGTAACAGTAATTTTATAACTAGTAATTTCTAATAGTACAATAAAAATTTAATAGTTGCCTAAGTATGATCAGTATGTAGTATAGTAGGATAAGTTAATTTTTTTTGAAAGAGGGTGTTAATATGAAATCAATTACTTACGGTTTATTAATCATGTTTATAGGGATTGTGCTGATATTTTCTGGTTCACCCGGAGATTCTTTAGGCGTTTTGCTATTTATCGGTGGTACAATTCTTAGCATACAAGGAAGACGAGATAATAATGGAAATAATGATAGTAGACCCTAAACTTTAATATAGTAGAAATCGTTGTTATAGGCATATAAAATATCTTCTGATCAACATCAGTAGTAGGAAATATCAATGTCTTTTTACCTTTAGCTAATTAAACAGAAAATGTTCATAATAAAAATTTTATTTGCTCATCTTAATTACCGAGATGAGCAAATAGTTTAGTAAGTGATAGCCTCGGTAAGGGATCCCTATTGTGCGGGCTATTTATACTTGAAAATTAATTTGAATAATATTTGATAAAAATATTATTCTTTAGGTGTCTAGAATCCCAATCTAAAATTCAACAATGTTTCACTAATTTCATCTTCATTGATCCCAATATAGCGCTTGGTGATTTTCTCACTGCTGTGACCGAATATTTCCATCAGTGTGGCCACGTCTTTCGTTTTCTTGTAATAGTGATAGCCGAACGTCTTCCGAACCGTGTGCGTGGCGATATCGTCTCTGCCTAGTAGAGTAGCGACCTTTTGAAACATCTGGTAGACCGTATTCACTTTTAAATGGCCGCCTTTGCTGCTAGGGAAGAGATAATCGTCCGGGTCCAGGTCTTTGGTGTAGTCCTGAATCAGATCCTGAAGGCTCCCTAAATAGAGTATGCGTGTTTTCCCCGTCTTTTGTTCCACAATTCGGGGGTTTTTTGACGTTAAAATGTCCTGTTTCTTTAATTTAACGATATCGGACATGCGTAAGCCACTGTTAATCCCGATTAAAAAC
>NZ_JAWOBT010000103.1:0-12035 GCF_046484155.1 Alkalibacterium sp. | reverse complement strand
CAGTTTCTTTAATTGCCTTTCATGCCACAGCTTTTTCCATAACGGTATTTTTTTAAACTTATCAGAAGGAAATGTTTGTCCTTTCTGGAAGCCTGCCATGGAAGACTCCATCAGTTCTTCGATCGGGATGGTATGTAAGCTAGGCTGTTTTATCATTTTAAGTGACCTCCTTGTCTCTGATTTTCTTTAATTATAACCTGAGATATAATTAAATCACACATAAACAGCCCACAGCGCTATCATTTATCTTGATCGAGTTATTAAACAGGGAAGAGGAGGGCGCAGGGGAATGAATTATCAGTATATCTGTGACTGACATGGCACTGTTCAGATAGTTAACACAGGAGGGAACAATATGTTTTCTTCGATTCATACGGAGGATGATAATATGAAACCACTTGAAGGAAAAATAGCACTTGTAACCGGTGGAACCCGCAATGTTGGAAAAGGAATCGCACTAGGTTTAGGCGAAGCAGGCGCAACGGTATATGTTACCGGAAGAAGTATAACGGATAAAGATGTTAAAGGCATTACTTCCGCAGGCGGAAAAGGTATTGCTATAGTATGCAATCATGAAAATGACGATGAAGTAAAAAAGGTATTTGAACAGATCAAAGAAAAAGAAGGAAAACTAGACATCTTAGTAAATAATGCTTGGGGTGGCTATAATCGTCTTCGTAATAGAAGGAAATACAAAGGTTTTAAATGGAAAGACGATTTTTGGAAACAACCTTTGGAATTATGGGATGAAATGACTGATGTTGGTGTTCGCTCAAATTATGTTGCAAGTGTTTTTGCGTCAGAATTGATGCTTAAACAAAAACAAGGCTTAATTGTCAACATTTCCTTCTTTGCAAGCCGCAAATACTATGGGAATGTCATTTATGGTGTCGCAAAAGCAGCTGTCGATAAAATGTCTATGGATATGGCAGTCGAGCTAAAACCACACAATATCGCTTGTGTTTCATTATATCCTGGTTACATCGATGATAATAAAAACGAAAAAAAGCCTGATTCCAAAAAAGAATCCTCTCAATTCGTCGGAAGAGCAATAGCCAACTTAGCTTCTGATGAAAAACTGATGTCAAAAACAGGGCAAATATTAGTTGCTGCTGAATTGGGAAAAGAATATGGTTTCAAAGATATAGATGGCACTCAACCTGAACCATATGATACATCATAAGAAATCATGTTTTGGAATATTAAAAATGAAATTCATCAACCATTATGAATCAAGTGAACGCTCTCCAAAATTTCCGGTCCTAAAAATAAAAGCACAAAAAAACGGAACATTCAATAAACGCCTGAATTCAACACATACCCTTTCAATTCTTATTTTGAATACGAGAGGAGAAGAGGGGAAGGTGAGAAGTGGTATTTTCCAGTCCACGGTAAGGAGGGCTCCCCCAAAAATCAGATTCAGAGATCTAGAAACAATAAATCTACAAAAGTTTTTCATCAAGACCTCTATTTTGAGGTCTTTTTTCATTCATTTCTCTTATTTGAGAATTTGAAGCGATTAAAGACGATTTCACGGATGATTACCCATCAAGACACTTGAAATCGTCTTAGAATCCACGAGAAACAGAGTGATTGTTTTCAGCATTTTAAGGATACACAATTACAATTGTGTATCCTATAAAACATTGCTGTATCAACGGTTAAAATGGTACACTAAAGACACGGAAAGTGACTTTTAAGACTGGTAAGCGTTTTCAATTGATAAAATGGATCAATTCAGAGGAGACCTTGCTATTAGCAACGAAAGTTCAAACATTCACAAACAAACAGATCACAAAAACAGATCGAAGGAGTAAGTCAAAATGAATTTTACATATCCCATGCAACAAAAAAAGCAAATAAAAAAATTGATGGACGTCTATCCGCTGGCATCGAAAAAACGACTCCTATTAGAATTCGGATTACGTACAGGATTACGGATCAGTGATATTCTTTCTTTCAAAGTCAAAGATCTACATAAACAAGAATTCATCTGGGTGCAAGAAAAGAAAACAAAGAAAAAGAAAATATTATTCCTGCATCCGAAGCTTCGCCAATCCATTAAACTGTACGTCAAAACTGAAGGATTGAAATCCGAGGATTATATTTTTTATTCCAAGAAAAATCCCAAACAGCCTATACAACGCATGCAAGCCCATCGGATCATCTCTCACGCAGGAGACATGATCGGACTCAGACCATTGAGTGCACATTCACTCAGAAAGACATTCGGATACTGGTCCTATAAACAAGGTATTGACATTAGCTTGCTGCAGACGATTTTCCAACATTCTTCGCAAGCCGTCACATTACGTTACATCGGGATCACGCAGGAAAACATCAATAAAGTTTATGAAACTGTAGATATGGGATTTTAATTGTGCTGATTTGTATAGTTAAGCAATTAAATCAAAACTGAAATCTTTAGAATAATCTAAAGATTTCTTCAAATTTTTCAGTTTAATAGCAAATTCCCAATAAACAGAACAAATTCAAACTGTTTCAATAATAAAATTTCTATGGTTACAGTTAAAATAAAACGCTAAACAAAAGGATTAAAGCACTATATAGTTTAAAATACAGTTAGTCGAGAGCTTATCTGAAAAGATTCAACAAAGGTGACGATTCCGATCTGATCAATTTTAAAGATATCATTTTATCCAACCACACGATCATTGACAAAACCAAACTGTAACGCTAGGTAAGAACAAAAAAATATGAAATGATTACTAAAATGGTAAATAAATAAAAAAGATTGCTAAAAAGCGACAAAAATCAGCAAAAAAGGGAATTGAGCAGCGAAAGAGACGGTTAAGTAAAAATCATTATTTTGGTTTACATAATATATATTATACCAAGTAGATTATATAAGCATAAGGTCTCTTATTGTCCATTCAGATTGAATTTGACTCACCCTTGTATAAGCTTTGAATTGAATTCAATCTAAAGTGAATTATGCCTAGTCTTTTTCTGTTTTTGGTTATTTTTTGAAATATCATATTTTTATATTCTTACTGATCTCCTACTTATTGATCCTAGATTTTTCTCATCTTTGCTGAATGATTTCCGTTTACCTCATCATTCAGCTACCCTAGTTCATCGACAACATTTTATATGAGCTTCTCAAGACGATTTCAGCTTGGTCATCGTATGATCATCCATCGAATCTCCTTAGAATCGTCCTGGTACCATCTAATAAATTGAAAGTTTTATTGATGCCATATTTTTTGGAATTCCCTATAATCTCATCTGAAATTATTATTCAGAATTTTTCATGTAAATATTCAACTCACTTTCATTTATTGCTTTACAATACTCCATATCTGAAATTGAATGTTACATTTAACTCTTTTGATTCAATCAATTAAATTTTGTGTCAATCGTAATTGATACGATTGAATTTTTGCTAATTACTTCTCTATTAAGTTACATAACGGTAAACCACCTTTTTAATCTCTTCTATCCCCCTACATGGCTACGAACATTACTATCTGTGACATGCTTCAAAAGGTGCATCCCACGTTCACTTCACAAAAACACGTACTACAGCTGAATTATGATCCAGCTGTAGTACGTGTTTTTATATTTTATTATCCCTATCTTCTATTCGACCATTATTAAATGGCTGTTTTAGTTTGTTCTTTATTTCGCACGTTCTTTGGTGGTTTCACGTATAGTTAGCGAATGCGGTACAAAGACATGCGAGTCTTTGATTTCTTCTTTTAGTATAAAGCGACTTAATAGTTTGGCTGCTTGATAACCAATGTCTTTCATATCTTGCGTCACTGTTGAAAGAGGCGGCGACAGATATTGGGCTAAGGTTATATCATCGAAGCCAAATACCGATATTTCTTCGGGAATGGTTTTGCCTATTTCTTTTACGGCTTTCATTACACCGATGGCCATAATATCACTGGCACAGAAGAAAGCCGTCAAATCCGGATAGTTTCTTAACAAGTCTAGTGCCATTATATATGCAATTTCTTCGCTGAAATTAGCATATTGAATCAGCTCTGGGCGAATTTCTAATTGCTTTGTTTCCATAGCTTTAAGGTAACCGGCTTCCCTTCTCACTGTAACATTCGCTTCTTTGCGTCCATTAATCAGCGCAATGTTTTCGTGTCCAAGGGAAAGGAGATGGCTTACTGCCTCATAAGCGGCTAGCTCATTATCTACTGAGACAGAACCTACATGATCACCTTCAAGTTCTATATCGACTAGGACAATAGGAATAGGACTTTTTCCAATCTCTTTAATATAAGGGTCATCTGTTCTCAACCCCTGAATCACTGCACCCGAAATATCTCTCTCATTCAAAAATTTCTGTAAACTCTTTTCCTTTTGCTGTGCCGTAGTAATGGGGATTAAGAAAAACTCGAAATCCATTTCCAATGTATACTGATAAACACCTGAAAGAACATCCATACTTAAATTTGCTTTATTATTGAGCTCTAAGTTATTCAATAAAAGAGCAATATTTCTCTTTTTCTTTGAAGACAAAGAGCGTGCAGATAAGTTGGGAGAATACTCTAGTTCATCAGCGATTTTTAATACCTTTATTTTCGTGGCTTCACCAATATCTGTATAGCCATTAAAGACACGCGAAACCGTTCCGATAGAGACGCCTGCATGTTTAGCCACATCTTTAATTGTTGTCTTTTTCAAATGAACACATCCCCTCTTATCCAAATTATCTATTAGGAAAAATTAAAACTGTTGCTTCCGATTTCGTCATACTTATCTATTGTATCATACTAAAAATCAATTATTCTTCTCTATTATTCACAAAATTTCCAGAAAAATATATCTTATTTTTCGCCATCCATTCTTACCCCTTGCAGGAAGTATTTATTAAATATGATGTACAAAATGACGATCGGAATAATCGTGATGATACTGGCAGCCATTGTATAATCCCAACGTACACCACCATCTTGACCTTGAAATGTTTGAAGTCCCAGTGTCAAAGTGAATTTCTGAGGACTGGATAAGTAAAGCATCGGTTTCATAAATTCGTTCCAAAAGCCCATGAAGACGAATATGGCTTGGGTGGAAATGGATGGTTTAGCTAGCGGCATCACAATCCGGAAGAAGGTTTGGAACCTACCTAACCCATCGATAGCGGCTGCTTCTTCTACATCGACTGGGAAGTTTATGAAGAATTGGCGCATCATAAATATGTTTCCCAGGTTGATCGCTGCTGGGAGAATCAATGCTGTAAAACTATCCAACATGCCCAAGTTACGTAAAATCAAGTAATTGGGAATAAGTAATACTTGGGCGGGTACCATGATCAATGCTAAAAATCCATAATAAATGCGATATTTACCTGGGAAATTTAAGCGAGCGAGCGCATATCCGGCCATTGTATTCAAGAAAATATTGATTGTAGTTCCAACTACAGACACGATGACAGAGTTCAAAAACCAACGTGAAAAGAGTGAAGAACGACCAAAGATGTATCTGTAGTTCGCTGTAGTAAATTCTTCCGGTAATAAACTTAAATCTCCCCCAACAATTTCACGAAACGGTTTAAAGGAGGCGGCAATTGCCCACAAGAAGGGATACAATGTAAAAAATGCATAGATTATTAAAACTGTATACATAATGCTTTGTACGATTGGTAATTTACTCTTTTTCATATTTTTTCTCCTCCTTTAACCCATTCTATTGTTTACTTTTTCAGCAATCATGGAAACGACAAAGATAATAGCTGCCAGTGTAATGGCCAATGCTGAAGCATATCCCATTGAATTCATTTGTCCAAAGGCGTACTGATAAATCATCAAGGCTACCGTTAAAGTAGAATTGGCCGGTCCACCAGATCCATTAGAGAAGATATAGGCTTGGTCAAACAATTGAAAGGTACCAATGATGCCCATTAAAACGACATAAGTAGTAATTGGTCTTAAATACGGTACGGTAATGTATATTAGTTTGTTCCAGGAAGAGGCTCCATCAATATCTGCTGCTTCATAGAGTGATTTTGGTAAATCTACAAGTGATGCTAGATAGATGGTCATAAACATTGGAACGGTTGACCATACATTCATCACCATAATAACTTTCAATGAATATTCTGGATTTTGCAAAAAGTTTATTGGTTCACTTAACAATCCCACATTTAATAATAATTCATTTACAGGTCCATAAACATTAAATATGAACATAAAAATTAATGTTAAAGCTGAACTAGATGTTAATGTAGGCAAGAAGTAGATTAAACGAAACATCTTCTTCCCTTTTAATTTGTCACTTGCTAATACATACGCTACCAGTAAAGCAGCTATTGTTTGAGCCGGAACGACAACGGCGGCAAACGTAGCCGTATTCCTTAAAGCAATAACAGCTCTCCCATCAGAAAACATGCGGGCGTAATTTTCTATTCCAATGAAGGAATAGGTGTTAGCAAATAAATTCACGTTGTTAAACGATAAATAAATGGAAAATACTATGGAAAAAACAAAGAACACTAGTGCAACAAGTAGTGCAGGTGCTAAGAACGTATACGCTTGAAACCATTCTACTAAGCGCGATTTACTCACTCTCGGTTTCTTACTATTCGCTTTCATGATTAATCCCCCTGAATCCGTTGATTTTATAAAAAGCCAGGTATCTACAGCTACGTCAATTCAGCTGCAAATACCTGGATATGCTTACTCAGATCAATTTGCAGCTTCGATGTCTGAGTTCGCTTGATTGTTTGCTTCTTCCATAGCTGCTTCCCATGTTTCTTCACCATTCATGACTGTTGGTAAATAGTTATTGAATGCATTGGAAACTGTTGTTAAAGTCACGCCATCTTGCCAAGGGGTAGCAAATTCCCATGCTTCTAAGTGGATATTCAAATCAGGGTTGCTTGTAATGTCTGCAGCTTCTGCTACATCTTGTCTACTTGGCAACGTTCCTGTTCCCTCTACCCATTCTTGCATGCCTTCTGCTCCTGTTACGTGTTGAATCCATAAATCAGCTAATTCACTTTCTTCTGTCCCAGCGTATTTACCCCAACCTACTGAGAACATCATGGACCCTGGTTCACCTTTATATGTTGGCATTTCTTTTACTGTGAAGGTGACATCTGAAAATTCATCATTCAATGTTTGATAAACCCAGTTGCCTTCATCCATGATAGCGATTTTCCCAATACCAAAGGCTTCACCGTTCCAACCTGTACCAACATCTTGTGGTGTGACATAAGCTCCGGTTTCTTTTAAGTCAGTCAAAATTTGTAAGTTTTCGATTACCGTTGGATCGTCTAAGTTAGCCATTCCGTCTTCTGTAATCACATCTCCGTCTCCGCGTTGCATCAAGTGGTACGTGCGGGATAGTTCAGGAGTGTAACTCATGGCAAAGACATCTTCATCTGGATAAGCTTCATCAATTTTTTCTTGGAATCCAGGTAGCCAGTCTACATATTCTTCTAGAGAACCGGGAACTTCATCTATAGAAACACCAGCAGCTTCAAAAATATCTTCATTTAAGTATAGAGATAAAGTGGACATATCTTTTGGTATGGCATATAACCCACCCTCGTCATTCGAGAATGATTCAACCAACGTTTCATAAAATGCATCTATTTCGAATAATTCTGGATCTAATTCCATTAAAGTGTCTTGCTCTTCAAAGAAGTCAAACATGGCAAAATCTACATAAAAGACGTCTGGAGCAGTTCCACCGATTAAGTCTGTTTGGATTTGAGTATTGTAATCGGTATAAACTTTCTTCTCGATTTCAGCCCCAGTTTCTTCTTCAAATTGACTAATTAATGAGTCCAAAGAGGATTCTTCAGCATCGTTTCCACCCCATACGCCGAGGGTCAATGATTTCCCTTCTGTTTCTACTTCAGTCATATCATTGGATTCCGTATCCGTTTCTTCGCCATTTCCTCCACATGCCATCAATGTCAATGCCGTCGCAGAACCGATCAACGTTAATCCTAATTTCTTGGTAAATAATTTACTCATTTTATTTCCTCCCTGTATTATAGTTTTTATTTTGTTGATATTACCGTAATTTTATCCAGTACTGTGTACTGTTTGTCAAATGACTCAAACTCGATTGCTTCCGTTTGTGTTTTGTTGGTTATGGTCATTTGTTCTTTATCAATTGAAACTTCTAATTCATTATTATGCCAATGAATACTATATGTTAAATGTAACCATTTCTTTGGCAAGGACGGATTAATACGTAATTTCCCATTCAGACTTCTTACACCACCAAATCCAAATACAATTGCTTGCCAAATCCCTCCAAGAGATGCAGAGTGAATGCCTTCATTTGAAGTAGTCATGATTGGACCCATATCGATAAAGCGGGCTTTTTCGAATAATTCATATGCCCGATCTACGTATCCAAGATCTGCTGCCAAAGTAGTATGTGTGGATAACGACAAGGATGAATCGTGCATTGTTTTAGGTTCATAATAGTTCCAGTTTTTATCTTTGATGTCTTTCTCGAATTGATTTTCAAAGAGATATAAGAGCAGCAATACATCGGCTTGTTTGGTTACTTGTAGATTATTCACTTGTTCCAAATTGTAATCGTGGAACAAACCACCTACGAAATTTTGGGATTTATATTTGGTTAAATCGATGACTTCTTTCATTAAATAAGTGTCATCTTGTGGAATAACTCCCTCCTTGTTTGGTTGCGGTACATAAAGCTTCTCCAACGTGTCATTGAGGTTGTCTGCTAGTACAGCAAAATCGAACTGCTTATCTAACCGTTCTTTAACTGCCGGTCTAGCTTCCAATTCTTTCATTACTTCAAGTGCTTTTTCCATATTCCAGCGAGCAATATAATTTGTGAAGGCATTGTTGTCCGCATGTTCTTTATACTCATCGGGACCAATCACTCCTCTGATAACATAGTTATTTTGCTCTTCATCATACTCTACCCTACTTGTCCAGAATTTTGCGGTATCTAATATAATTTCATACCCTTTTTCATCCATATAAGTTTGATCTTGAGTAGCTTGGTAATATTGATATACACCGTAGGCAATATCACCTGTAATATGTTGTTCGATAAAGCCAGACCAAATTTTTGTCGCTTTACCGGTAACGATATCTGCTGCTCCCCATACTGGTGTGGTCTCTCCGTCTTCGATCCAAGCTGCTTCCCAAGGGTATTGGGCGCCCTCATAACCATTTTCACTTGCTTTTTTATGCGCTCCTTCAAGGCCATGATAGCGATATTCCACTAAACTTTTTGCGATTTCTGGATGCGTAAAAGTGAAATACGGTAGTACAAAGATTTCTGTATCCCAGAATGTGTGGCCTTTGTAACCTTCTCCTGTCAGTCCTTTTGCACCAATATTCATACGATTGTCATGGGCAGGCGTCATACAATGCAAATGATAGCGAGCAAAATTAACGGCCAACTGATCTAATGAATCCTCTGATTCAATGCGAACAGGCGCTACCTCCCACACTGATTTTTTCCATTCTGCATGGCTTTCACGAGCTAAACTTTCGTAACCCATTTCTTTAGCTTTTTTCAGTTCATTCAAAGCCAGTTCTTCAATTTCTTCGGTTGTCAACTTTTCGTGTTCTTTGTCCCGTGAAGTATGGATAGAGGATATTTTTTCTATACTGAGCGTTTCTCCTTTTTCAATTGTCGCCCAATACAGATTTTCTACTTTTCTTCGGGGCATTTCTATGCGGGACTTTAATTGCTTGATTTCGGTATTTATTCTAAACTGGTGAACTGTCGTCAATATAAAATCGATTTTTGATTGTAAAGTTTTAGAAGTCATTTGCATAAACGCTTTTTCTTTTAACCGTTTTTCACCTTCATGAAAATGTTGTGAGCCACTGTTTGTCACTTGTCCATCAATACCTGAAACAATCTCTAGCGCTACTGCTTTGTTTAAAGGTCTTATTTCAACTTTTTGACCAAAAATATGCATTCTTTTTTTGGAAATAAAACGTGAAAACTTCCATTCTACTTCGGTTCCATTTGGAGAAATCCAAATGAAAATTCGGGTCAACTCTCCTGATTGCAGGTCCAAACGTCTTTCGTATTGTTTGGTTTCACCTATGGTTAAATCGAGTTGTTCACCATTAATTTTTAGTTTCATCTGCATAAAGTCCGGTACATTCGGTAATTCCGTTACTTCATTCTCGTCAAATTTGTTAAATGTTCCAGCTACGAATGTGTCGCGTGTTTCACTTATGTAGTTTTCTTCTGTTGCTGCACGGATACCCATATAGCCATTTCCTTGTGCTAAAATTGTTTCGTACTTTCCTAACCATTCTTTATTGAAAAATCCTTCTCCAATAAACCATGGATTGTCATAATATTGTACGCTTGATTTCATATTTTACCCTCCTGAATTTTTTATCTTCCGTAAAAATATGTATTGGATCGAAATATTAGTACGACCAATCCCATTAATACGATTCCTATTACCAAAGCAATCTTCAGTCCTAAGAAAATATTCATTAAAAAAATACTTACCGCAAAAATCGAATATGCTTTTAAAACTTTATTCATTTCATAATGATCTTTGTAAAAGCGCGCAATGAGGTAAGCCGCGACTAACGTAATTAAAAACAAAGCGAATATTGGACGACTATCAATTTGAGCAAACGCATTTTCTGTTAAAAAATCCGATTCCATTTTTATCCCCTCACTTTACTTTGCGAATCCATCATCACTCGACTTCCACCAATCCAATCATGAAGAGTGGTTTTCTTCCAAAAATATAACCCCGCGCTCAGTAACGTAAATACAAATCCAAAATGGGGTATGAAATAAAGCATCTTGGGAAGTTCTCTTAGTCCGACTATTGCCAAATCATTATGGTCGTACATATAGACAGTACGTTGTTTAGAAAAGAACTTTCCTACTGTTTTCCCCCCAAAAGCACTTCCCGCGATAGCGAAGTAGAGTACCATAAATAACTGAGCCACAATATCCGCCATTCTAAAATCTAAGCCAAAAATAATTTGAAGCAGAATAATGGATGGAAAATATATTAGCATCGCATCGATCACAAAAGCCAACACTCTTAAAATTACTTTATCCATAATATCCCTTCTCTATTTAAGTTTCTTTATTTTACTAAAACGTTTTTGTAACAAGTTCATCATACCATGTTTATTTGTAAATGCAAGCGCTTTTTTATTATTATCACGATGTATTTAATGTAAAATAGTGAGAAATACTCAATTTTAACTAAAACGTTAAAGTAAGCCAACATAGCTGGCTTACTTATCTTTTGGATTTTAATCTCAGTGCGTAACCATTTTCTGCGCTTCGCTATTTCTATAATACACAATAAAAAGGTTTATTTAACTCGTGAGGTCAATCTTTAAATAAACTCGAGGTCCGAATATTTCTGAGTTTGTCATTTCAGAATCGATAAGTATGCCTATATCAACTTCTGTGTTTACAAAGGCTTTTATCTACTCTCGCCTCTTTATCTTTGTTCTTGTGCAGCAAAAGTCCTATCAAATTTTAATTTACTCTTTTTCTTATATACAAAAAAGGACTCCTTTAATTGGAGTCCTTTTTTATCAAATTAGTTTTAGTTCATAACGTTTGCGGTCATATTTTTTTTAGTATCTTCTACTTTAGGTTTCCAAATACCTAGTACAATGGCTGAAATCATAGTACCAATGAGTAAAGCGACAATGAAGAGTAATGGATTTTGTCCAATTCCTACAACGAATAATCCACCGTGTGGAGCTGGTATCGAGACATTCCATAGTTGAGTTAATCCTCCACCGATGGCTGCACCTAATATCGATGAACCAATGACGCGTAGTGGATCAGCTGCTGCAAATGGGATGGCGCCTTCTGTAATGAAGGAAGCACCTAAGACAAAGTTGGATAGTCCTGACTGCTTTTCTAAGTCAGTGTATTTAGATTTGAATAATAGTGTAGAGAAGGCAATAGCTAGTGGTGGAATCATTGGCAGTTTAAGCATTTTATCAATCATGTGTCCAAACACACCTACACCAAATTCCGTGTGGACATGTATAATGTCCAAATTCATTTCTCTTACTTGCACAAATGCTCGAATCTGA
>NZ_JAWOBT010000099.1:0-2661 GCF_046484155.1 Alkalibacterium sp. | reverse complement strand
ATTTTCTACTTTCATTTCCGTTCGCTTTACGATATTTATGTTTGTGGGCAGGGCTACTTACCATACCCAAAGCCGTTACCTGCCATTAAAACTGCGGGTCTTGATGAGTTGGTGGCTGAAATTGCCGAACCTTCTTTTGTGGTTTAATTTCATCGGGCAAAAATTCTCCAAATTCACGAACCATATTAGTTTTGGCAAGTATGTGGTGATTTGAGTTCACATCAAAATCCTTTGCAAGTATATTCCAACTTACACCTTTTGTTAGTCCTTTGTTTACATTACTAACTTTTGTCCAGTCAGTAATTTTTGCCTTTGCGGTTTCAAACATCTGTTGTAGTTGTTCATTAGTAATCGTTTCGGCAATTTTTCGTGCATCGTTTCTATTCATTTTGTTTAAAATTAACGGCAGGTAACACTGCATAAAATTAATGCGGGTGTTCGTGCCAAATTGTACGGTACTACCTTTTTCAAAATCTAATATTTGTCTAAAATAACGTCTAAGTTTATCTAATTAATGTCTTTTAGACAAACGGTTCATGCACTTACCCATTAGCAATAAAAATTACTCCCGTAGCTCTATCGGGCGAACAGCCCACGCACAGTGCAATCCAAACTTATCAACCCAATCCTTATCTTTTCCATATAGTATTCTTCTGTCATACCAACTCATGTATTCTTTTTCTAAAAACCGTCTCATGGCTTTATATGCACCTTTTTTTGTCCTATGCAAACTCATTGTAGCCATCGCACTCTCATGTATGCAATCTGTGTATAAGAAACTAAATACCTGCGTCATATCCGTAATTTTTAAAAATTCTTACACTTGTCCGTTAACGCCAATACTGCATTTGCTTTATCTTATAAGCCATAACTTCACCAAGCATTTTATATGTTTCAACGTTACCATCATTTAGCAGCTTTTCTTTATTTTCAATTTCCAATCCATCTATTAACGCCTCTAATTTGTCTTTCCAAGTACTGGTTTGCTCTACATCCTCGATTATATCTTCAAGTAAATGGCATCTAATATCGTAATCACGAATTGCAGATTTGTTTCTTGCTTTTATAAACTTTTTAAGCTGTCTGCGATTATATTCTAATTTTGCTTCAACTATATTTTTCATATTTCTCTTTAATTTCATCAATCACTTCACTAAACAAATGAGGAGATCCTTCAAATAACATAAGAAGGATCTTAGCCTCATCTATTGATCTAACATTAAATGTAATGTCAAAGGGTTTAAACTTCTTCTTCTTCCTTCCGTTTCTTCTTTCCATCATAATTTATATAAACTAAAAAACATGCTACAAATGCTAAACCTATGATTATCATCCAATCAGGAATCACACCCAGTTTGTTTTCTATGGCTTCAAAAAAAGAACCGATAATTATAATACTAACGCCCATAATCAATCCCAATTTTTCTCTAAACTTTAACTTTTTCATGACATTTTTAAATTTAATAGTAGCTATGATGACAGGTTGAATAAATACATTGTATCAACAGCTTTTTCAAGAGCTGTTTCAAAATCTTTGTATACAGCCATAAACCCTTCATTGTGAAGAAACATCTGATTTTCATCAGGGAGAAGTTTTATAATATCACTATCCCTGACAATTACATTCCATCCTTCATTCCTGTCAGAAGGTGTTATCATTAAAAACACACCTTCTTTTTTAGCTATACTTTTCCAATTTAGGATAACACCTTTTTCTCTGTTTATAGCTATCCCATTAAGTTTTTCCAACTTTTCCCACTTTCTCTCTGATTCAATAGCTTTATATGCATTAACTAAGTATCCTCCAAAAATGATACTGGCCACAAGCAGGGCATCATCAAAGGTTTCATAATTTCTCAATATATTGTTGATTGAAGGGAAATCACTCCATATCTTCCCTGTATCAACATCAGAAACATATCCCAATAAATACCTTTCAAGATAAGGATAAATAGTTTCAGGACAAATCTCTCTTCCCACTAATATACATGAAGCAGGAAGACTTGGATCATGATGATGATCGAAATTATGAAGTTCTGCATTGTAACTTCTACCAACATCTATAACAATAACCTCTTTATTCTTGAGATATTTTTCAGGAACCTCACTAACTCTCTCAATATCAGCTTTGTCAGCATGTTTTACAAACTTCCTCACCATAGTAATAGCTAAGAGTTCATCAGCATGATGCATTCCTGAATGCGTAACAATCTTTTTAATATACATCTCTCCACCCTTTAGAAAGTTTCTTAATGTATCCACTTGCATCAAGTTCATTAATCAGCTTACCACCGAAGATATCCTTGGCCTCCTGACGTCTGTCATTCCATTCATCTACACTACGAACTCCTGACATAAACAATTTTAGATCTTCAAATGTTTTTGTTTCCATCTTTATAAAATTTTAAATTAATATTTAGCATCCTATTCCATCCTTAGATCCTGATAACAGAATCTGGTAGAATAGGATCTTGCTGGAGACTCCCAAGAGTTCATAGTAGCATACCCCAATACAGCTACATCTCTTGCTATTGTTACCAATAGCTTTCTAATCATCAGGGTTTAGACTTCTCTCTCCTATTTCAGCAACTTTTCGAGGTCTTTAACAGACATACTCCTAAGACTTTCATCTTTCTTCTCAGCAATAAGAGCCATAATCTT